>FR890889.1:9247-50283 GCA_000436875.1 Oscillibacter sp. CAG:155
CCGCCGTGGCCATTGAGGACGAACGGTTCTTCTCCCACAACGGTGTGGACTGGAAGCGGACCATCGGCGCGACGCTGAACATGTTCACCAGCAACGACACCTACGGCGGGTCCACCATTACCCAGCAGGTGATCCGCAACATGACCCAGGACAACCAGCCCACCGTCAACCGGAAAGTCCGGGAGATCTTCCGGGCGCTGGAGTTTGAAAAGCACTACACCAAAACCGACATCCTGGAGATGTACCTCAACCTCATCTACTTGGGGAAGAGCTGCTACGGCGTCCAGACGGCGGCAGAGTATTACTTCGGCAAGGACCTCAGCGAGCTGAGTGTGGCGGAGTGCGCCAGTTTGATCGCCATCACCAACAATCCCTCCCTGTATGGTCCCATGTCCAACATCACCATCACCCGGGAGGACGGCTCCACCGTCACGCCCCGGGAGCTGAACAAGGAGCGTCAGGAGCGGATCCTGGACAAGATGACCAAGATCAAGGACCCGGAGACGGGAGAGCCCTTCCTGACGGAGGAAGAGGCTCAGGCCGCCAAGGACGAGGTGCTGCAGTTCACGGACGGCTCCACTTCTGCCGAGGATCTGGTGGAACAGGCCACCGGCGGCACCCAGATCAACAACTGGTTTGTGGATGAGGTGATCCGGGACGTGTCCTCCGATCTGGCGGAGGAGCTGAAGATCACCGAGGACGAGGCGCTGCTGCGGGTCTACAACGGCGGCTATAACATCTATACCACCATGGACCCGGAGATTCAGGACATCGCGGAGGAAGTCTACGGCGACCGCAGCAATCTGAACGTCACCTCCCGCAACGGCCAGCAGCTCCAGTCCGGCATCACCATCATTGATCCCTCCACCGGCAATATCGTGGCCATGGTGGGTGCCGTGGGGGAGAAAGAGGGCAACCTTCTGACCAACTACGCCCGACTGCCCCGGCAGGTAGGCTCCTCTATGAAGCCGCTGACAGCCTATGCCCCGGCATTGGACGAGGGAGCCATCACCCCGGCCACCGTGTTTGACAACTACCCGGTCCAGCTGCTCAACGGCAACCCGTGGCCGAAGAACTCGCCCAATACCTATACGGGGCGGACGATCCTCTCCACCGGTATTGCCAAGTCCATCAACACCATCGCCATTCAGGCGCTTCAAAGCGTGGGCGTGGCGGACGCGTTTGCCTTTGCCACGGAAAAGCTGAACCTGAACCTGGTGGCGGAGGATATGAACCTCTCGTCTCTGGGCCTGGGCGGTCTGACCTACGGATTGACCACCGAGGAGATGGCAGCGGCCTATGCGGCCTTTGCCAATAACGGTGTTTACAATTCTCCCCGGACCTATGTCCGGGTCACCAAGACCGACAGCACTACCGGCGAAGAGACGGTGATCCTGGAGAATGAGGCGGAGAGCCATGTGGCCATGAAGGAGACAACCGCCTACCTCATGACCAAGATGCTCAAGGGCGCGGTCACCAGCGGTACCGCTACCTCTGCCAATTTCGGCGGCATGACCATCGCCGGCAAGACCGGTACCACCAGCGATAACTACGACCGTTACTTTGTGGGCTATACCCCCTATTACTGCGCGGCGGTCTGGACGGGCTACAAATCCAACGAGAAGATCAGCTACTCCGGAAACCCGGCCATCACCATGTGGAAAAAGGTGATGCAGAAGATCCATGAGGAGCTGCCCAACAAAGACTTTGACAAGCCCTCCACCGGTTTGGAGACCATTCAGGTCTGCCTGGACAGCGGCCTGCGGCCCTCGGATGCCTGCTCGCAGGACGTGCGGGGCAGCCGGATTGTCTCCGTGGAGGTAGCCGCCGGCACCGGTCCCAAGGAGACCTGCTCCATGCACGTGCTCCGGGATTACTGCACGGAGGGCAAGTGTCTGGCCGGTGAGTTCTGCCCGGCAGAGTCTGTGGTGCAGAAGGCGTTCCTGGATTACCAGCGGACGGATTACGGCTCCGGGATTTCCGCAGAGGATGATCCATACCTGATCGCCAACATGGAAAAGGCGGCGGAAAGCGGCTGTCCTGTCCACACCCAGGCGGCGGAGGAACCGGAAAATCCGGATGCCGCGACAGATCCCAACGATCCCAATTATATCCCGCCCACGGATGATTCCACCGGGGAGGGAACCGAACCGGAAGAACCCACCGAGCCTGATGCGACGGAGCCTTCCGGCGGGGGAGATTGGTGGAGCGATTTCTGGGCCAATGAACCCTGAACCAAAATAAAATGGAAAAGCACCCCGAATTTTTCGGGGTGCTTTTTTTAAAGCAAAGTAAACTAGAGAACTTGAAGGGTCTCCCATCTGCTCAGTCCGTCAGCCTGGCGCAATCCGCCGGTCCTCCGGTGAGCATCTCCAGGCCGTGTGCAAGGGTGGGCAGAACGGCCTCCAGGTTTTCCCGGACGGCCTTGGGGGAACCAGGCAGATTCACAATGAGGGTCCGCTTTCGGATGCCTGCCTGGGCCCGGGAGAGCATGCCCCGGGGCGTGATCTGCATGGAGGCGTAGCGCATGGCTTCCGGGATGCCGGGGGTCAGCCGGTCGCAGACGGCCAGAGTGGCCTCCGGGGTCACGTCTCTGGGAGAAAAGCCGGTGCCGCCGGTGGTGACCAGCAGATCCACTGTTCCCGCGTCGCACCGGTGCCGCAGCGCGGCTTCAATCTCCGGCTGTTCGTCCGGTACCACGGCGGTCTCCAGCACCTGATAGCCTGCCTGGCGCAGCAGCTCTGCGGTCAGCGGGCCTCCTTCGTCCCGGCGTTCTCCCCGGGAACAACGGTCACTGACCGTTAACACGGCGGCTTTGTACATGATCGGTTCCTCCTTTTTTTGTTCAGCGCAGCAGCAAGAGATCTTCCGGGGCGACGGCCACGGTGATCCGGTTTTCCGTGATCTGGCGGTGATCTGAAAGTTCCATCCGCAGCAGGGGTGCCTGGGGGGTGGAGCCTTCGGGACGCAACAGTATCATGTCGGCGGCTTCGTCCCGAATCTGCCGCACAACGACGCAGGTGAAGGCGTTTTTCTCCCCGGGGGCGGCGGGGTGGACGTGCTGGGCACGGATGCCCACGTTCCGGGTCTCCGGCGGCACACTGCGGCCGCAGAAGAGGGTCAGACCCCATTCCGGCAGGAACACATTGTCACGGTCGGGAACGGCACGGACGCAGGTCTGACAGCCGGACAGGCGGGCGGCGGCCTCGGTCCCGGGGGAGCGGAACAAGGCTTCCAGACTGGTCACCGGTTGGGAAGTGCCCCGGTCCATGACGCACACCTGGGGACAGTTGCGGAAGACCTCTCCCCGGTCGTGGGAGACCCAGACCACCGGGCCGGAAAACTGCTCCAGCGTCTGCGCCAGTTCCACCTCCAGCTGGTCCTGCAAATAGCCGTCCAGGGCGGAGAAGGGCTCATCCAGCAGGATGGCCCGGGGGGCGGAGGCCAGAATCCGGGCCAGCGCGCAGCGCTGCTGCTGACCGCCGGAGAGCTGCCAGGGCCGCTGGGAGGCCACCTCATCCAGCCGGAAGCGGCGCAGCAGTTCCGCGGTCTGCACGCTGCGTTCCTGCCGGTTGGGGACCGCTGCGGCGATATTTTGCCGTACGGTCATGTTGGGGAAGAGGGCGTACTGCTGGAAGAGATATCCCACCCGCCGCCGCTGGGGCGGCAGGTCGATGCGGGCGGCGCTGTCATAGAGGACGGTTCCGTCCAGTGTGATCCGTCCTTCATCCGGCTTCAAAATACCGGCGATGCAGCGCAGCGTCACGGATTTTCCGCAGCCGGAGGCACCCAGCAGCGCCAGAGGCGTGCCCTGCTCCGCTTCAAACCGGACATCCAGACGGAAAGAGCCCAATTCCTTTCGGATATCGACGGAAAGCGCCATCACCGCACCTCCTTTCTGGTCTGCCGCTGCCGGGTCTCCAGCAGGTTCACTGCCAGCAGGAATACGGCGGAGATGGCCACGTTCACCAGTACCCACCGGGCGGCGCCGGCGTCGTCATTGGTGCGCCAGAGCTGGTAGACGGTGGTGGAGATGGTGGCGGTCCGACCGGGGGTGTATCCGGCCACCATGGAGGTGGCGCCGTATTCCCCCAGTGCCCGGGCAAAGGCCAGAACCGCCCCCGCCAGGATGCCCTGCCGACACACCGGCATCTGGACCCGCCAAAAGATCCAGGTATTGGACCGTCCCAGCGTCCGGCCGGCGTCGGCCAGGGTGTGGTCGAAGCTCTCAAAGGCGCCCCGGGCGGTGCGGTACATCAGCGGAAAGGCCACCACAATGGTGGCAAAGATCGCGGACCACCAAGTCATTACCAGCTTTACGCCGAAGGTTTCCAGGACCCAGGAGCCCAAGGGGCGTTTGGGACCCAGCAGGATCAGCAGCAGCCAGCCCACCACCGTGGGCGGAAGCACCAGCGGCAGCGTCAGCACCACATCCAGCACGCCTTTTACAAGCCGGGGGAGCCGGGCAATGTAATAGGCGGCCAGGATACCGAGAAAGAACACAGCCGCCGTGGAGATGGCGGCGATGCGCAGAGAGTTGAAAAGAGGATACCAATCCATGGGAAACCTCCTGGTAGGGAAGATGAAGTCCGCTGCCGGGCCATGGGGGAAAAGCGGGCGGTGGAAAATAGAGCCGGGCGGGCAAAGCCCGCCCGGTCAAACTGTGCGGGTCCCGGTGGGGAAGAGCCCAATCAGGACGTACCTCATCCGAGGATGCGGCAGGGAAACCCAGTGATCAGCGGGAGGAACGATCACCGCTGAATTTCTCCGAATCAGGCAATGGGGGAGAAGCCCACGCCCTCAAAGTGGGCCATGGCCTCGTCGGTGGAGAGGTAGTCCAAAAATGCCTTGGCTTCGTCGGGATGCTGGCTGTTCTTCATGACGGCGGCGGGATAGATCACCTGACCGCACATCTCGGAGGTGGCCTCATCCACCACGGTCAGTCCTTCGGAGAAGGCGTCGGTAGCGTAGATGACGCCGCAGTCCACCGCGGCCTCCGCTACCTGGGTGGCGACCTCCTTGACGTTGCTGCCGTAGGAAAGGACCTGGGCATCGGCCAGGGCGGCCTCATCCAGTCCATAATAGGCAAAGATCTTCTGGGTGTACTGGCCCACGGGGACGTCGCTGTTGCCCATGGCCAGCAGCACATCGCCGCTGCGGAGCAGCTGCGCGAGCTGATCGAAGCTCTCGATGCCCTTGGGGTTGCCCTCAGGAACCACCAGCGTCACCTTGTTTTCCAGCAGGTCCAGCCGGGTGTTGCTGGCCACGAAGTCCAGCCCCTCGGTGTTTTCCTCACCGCCCTGGGCGTCCAGTTGGTTCATCTGTTTGGGAGCGGCGGAGATGAAGACGTCGCAGTCGGCCCCCTCCTGGATCTGGGTTTTGAGGGTGCCGGAGGAATCGTAGGTGGGGACAATGGTGATGCCCTCATGGGCGGCTTCATAGTCGGCGATCACCTGGTCCAAAGACTCCTCCATGGAGGCGGCAGCAAAAACATAGAGCTCCACCGGCTCCGACTGGGTACTGTTGTCCCCGTTGGAGGCGGTCTCATCGGTTTGGCTTTCGCCGCAGGCGGTGAGGGCCAGGATCAGACTCAGGGACATCAGCAGGGCAAACAACTTCTTCATGGCAGATATTCCTTTCTGATTTTACAGGATTTCACCATTCGCCGCAAGGTACACTTCGTGATACTCGTTTGAGGTGAACGGCTCCCGAAAAGCGGCGCCGGTTCTCCGGCGCGCTTTTGAGACAGGTTATTTTCCAAAGGGACATTCCGGCCAGTGGCAGGGCTTGCACCCAAGACACAATCCGCCCTCACCCAGGGCCACGATCTGTGCCCGGGTCACAGGGACGTCCGCCGCCACCCAGGGCAGGATCAGATCGAAGATGGTGGCACCGGCGTACATAACACAGCCGGGGAGGCCCATGACGGGGGTGCCGTCCTCATAGTAGCCCAGCAAAAACATGGCGCCGGGCAGCACCGGGGCGCCATAGGTGACGATCTTCGCCCCGCTTTCCTTGATGCCGCCGGGGGTGTTGTCGTCGGGGTCCACGCTCATGCCGCCGGTGCAGAGGATCATGTCAGCGCCGGTTTTCCGGGCCTCCGTGACAGCGTCGGCCACGTTTTCCACCCCGTCGCCGGAGTAGGCAACGGAAATGGTCTCAATGCCGTAGGCGGCCAGCTTATCCTTGACCACCGGCGTAAAGGTATCCTGAATGAGGCCCTTTTTCACCTCACTGCCGGTGGCCACAATGGCGGCGGTGCGCCGGACCCAGGGCTTGAGCTCCAGCAGGGGGGCGTTTCCGGCGGCAGCCTCCGCCGCCTGGAGCTTCTCCTCCGGGATGACGAGGGGGATCACCCGCATGCCTGCCAGCTTGTCCCCCTTGCGGACGGCAGTGCCGCCCTTGCGGGTGGCGATCATGATATCCTCAATAGAGTTGACGGCGATGAGTTTTTCCGAGTTCACCCGGAACAGGCCGTCACAGGCGGCCTTGAGCTCGATCTTGCCCTCCTTGACCTCGCTGCGGTCCATATGTTCGTTTGCGCACAGGGCATAGAGCCGTTTGGCGGCGTCGTTCTCGTGGAGCATGCCCGGCGTCATCTCCCAGACGTACAGGTGCTCCTTGCCCATGGAGAGCAGTACCGGGATGTCCTCCTCGGTCACCACATGGCCCTTGCGGAAACGGGCGTCTTTGTACTGGTCCTTGATGATCTGGGTCAGGTCGTGACAGAGCACATGCCCCACGGCCTCCTCGGTTTTGATGAGCTTCATTTCTCCGCCTCCAGAATCTCGATTTCATCGCCTGCCCGGACGGTGCCCTCTTTCACCACCACGGCAAAGATACCCTCCGTGGGCATGACACACTTTCCTACGGCCTTTTTGATGGCGCAGTCGCTGTGACATTCCTTGCCGATCTGGGTCACCTCCACCTCGGTCTCACCGATTTTCAGGTGGGTGCCCACGGGCAGGTTCTTGAGGTCGAGGCCCTCCGTGTTGATGTTCTCGGCAAAGACCCCGGCGTCCAGGGGGATGGGACAGACGGCACGCATGGTGTCCACGCTCTCCTCCGCCAGAAGGCTGATCTGGCGGTGCCAGTCCCCGGCGTGGGCATCGCCCACGATGCCGTGGTGCAGCTTGAGCTGGATTTCCGGGACGGGGTGTTTCTGGGTCCCTTTCCGCTCACTGATATTGACGGATACAACAGTGGCCAAGTGGCTCACTCCTTTATTCTGTAATCTCCGCTTTTGCCGCCGGATTTTTCCAGCAGGCGGATGTTTTCGATGTGCATGTCCTTTTGGACGGCCTTGCACATATCGTAGATGGTCAGGGCTGCCACCGATACGGCGGTAAGGGCTTCCATCTCCACGCCGGTGACGCCGGTGCAGGTGACGGCGGCCCTGATCTCCACCATACAGGGCTCCTCCGACAGCGCGAATGTGATGTCGATGCCGGTCAGGGGCAGGGGATGGCACATGGGGATCAGCTCCCAGTTGTGCTTGGCGGCCTGGATGCCCGCAACCTGAGCCACCGCCAGCACGTCGCCCTTCTTCATGGTACCGGATTTGATTTTTTCCAGGGTCCCCGGGGCCATATGGATCTCCCCGGCGGCCACGGCGGTGCGGTGTGTAACGGCTTTATTCGTCACATCCACCATCTTTGCCCGCCCCTGTTCATTGAAATGGGTCAGCTCGCTCACGGTTCAGCCTCCGATCTGATTCATGTTCCGGGGTGTGTCGCTCCGGCGCTCGGCCAGATGATGGCGCTCCGGCTTGTGGAGGATTCCCTGCCGGATTGCGTCCTTCAGTTCCGGGCCGTGAAGCCCCCGCAGCGGCAGCTCCTCCGCCGAGTGAAGGCAGCCTTTTAATTTTCCATCTGCCGTCACCCGGATGCGGCGGCACTGGGCGCAGAAGTCGTGATGGACCGGGGAGATGAGTCCCACGGTGCCTGCAGCACCTGGCAGCCGGTACCGCCGGGCCACACCGCAGGGCTCGATTTGCTGTAAAGCGGGAATTTTTTGCAGAACGGTGTCATCGGGCAGAAAACAGCCTTTGTCCCATTCGGCGCAGGGCCCCATGGGCATCAGCTCAATGAACCGTACTTCCCAGGGGTGCTCTCGGGTGAGGTTTACGAAATCCTCAATTTCATCGTCGTTGAAACCGCCGATGAGGACGGTGTCCAGCTTCAAATTGTGAAAACCTGCGGCCTCTGCCGCTTCAATGCCTGCCAGGGTGTCTGAAAGGCGTCCCAGTCGGGTCATTTCGGCAAACCGATCCGGCTGCAGGGTATCCAGGCTGATGTTCAGCCGGTCCACGCCGGCCTCTCGCAGGGGGGCGGCCAGCTGGGGAAGGAGCGCACCGTTGGTGGTGAGACACAGCTCCTCCAGCCTCGGGATGGCGCGCAGCCGACGGCACAGCTCCACGATCCCCCGGCGCACCAGAGGCTCTCCGCCTGTGAGGCGGATTTTCTTTACGCCGACCCGCACCGCCGCCTCGGCGATCTCCGCCAGCTCCTCCAGGGAGAGCATGTCCCCGTGGTTCTGTTTGACGACGCCCTCCGGAGGCATACAGTAGCGGCAGTTCCTCCCAGAAGCCGAAAAAGGCCGATCAAAGCAAGGGCAGCAGGGGAAAGCTGGCAAAGCCCACCCGGGCTGACCTGCAGGACGCCTGGAAGACTCTGCGGGCCCCCGTCCGGCGGGCGCTTGAACGGACCCGGCGGGGAATCCGTATCGATCCTCTGAATCTCTCCGTCACGGTAGGCGGAGCGGAGGACCCGGCGCAGGCCGCCGAGACCTACGGGATTCTGGAGATGGTAGTTTGGACGGTGATGCCGCCTCTGGAGCAGTTTCTGGTGGTCCCGGACCCCCACATCCATGTGGGGGTGGACTTTGACGCCGGGAAAAACCGGGTGGACGGAACCGCCGCGGTGACCATCCGGCTGGGAACGCTGTTGGCAGTGGCGCTGGGCGCGGGGATTCCCGTGCTGCGCTGGCTGATGAAGTACCAAAAGAGAAAGCAGCAGCCGCCCAAAGAGGCTGCACCCAAAACCGCTGACGCACGTGCATAAAGAAAGGACGAAAACTATGGACGATTCGATGGAGAAAAAGCATCCCCTCAATGATCTGATGCGGGAAACTATGGCCAAGATCCGGGAGATGGTGGACACCAATACCATCGTGGGGCAGCCCATCACCACCCCTGATGGCGTGACGCTGATCCCTATTTCCAAGGTCAGCTTCGGCTTTGGCAGCGGCGGCGGGGACTATGGCAAGACCACACCCAAGGAGAACTTCGGCGGCGGCAGCGCCGCGGGTGTGAAGATCGACCCGGTGGCATTCTTGGTCATCAAGGACGGCACCACCCGGGTGCTGCCGGTGGCGGTGCCCCCGGTGTCCACCGTGGACCGCATTGTGGAGATGGTTCCCGATATTCTGGATAAAGCGGAAAAATATTTCGACAAGAAACAGGAAGATCCCACCTGCTGAAAGGGGTATACTACCATCACTCTGTTTGTGAGGTGATGGCGGTTGTTGAAGCCCCTTCGGATCTGTGCCTGCTTGCTGGCAGCGGTTTTGCTGTCTGGTATGTTTCCTTGTCAGGCCGCGGCGGTCAGTACGTCTGCGACTTCCGCGATCTTGATGGACGTGGACAGCGGCCGGGTGCTGTATGAGCAGAACGCGGACGCAAAAATGCTGATCGCCAGCACCACCAAGATTCTGACCGCCCTGGTGGCCATCGAAGAGGGAGATCTCTCCGCCACTGTGAAGGTCAGCCGCGAGGCTGCCTACACCGAGGGCTCCTCCATGTACTTGAAGGAGGGGGAGACGGTGACGCTGGAGACGCTGCTCTACGGGCTGCTGCTGTGCTCCGGCAACGACGCCGCCGTGGCGGTGGCGGAGGGGGTCAGCGGCAGCGTGGACAAGTTTGTGGACCAGATGAACGAAAAAGCCAAGGCCCTGGGGATGAACCACTCCTCCTTTGCAAATCCCAACGGCCTGGACGACGAAAAGCACTATTCCACCGCCCGGGACATGGCGATTCTCGCCTGTGCGGCGGTAGAAAACGAGACGTTGGTCCGCATCGCTTCCACCCTCCAGATCACCATCGGCGGACGCACGATGACCAACCACAACAAGCTCCTGAGCTATATCGACGGGTGCATCGGCCTCAAGACCGGATACACCATGGCGGCAGGACGAACGCTGGTGAGCTGCGTGGAGCGAAACGGTCAGCGGCTGGTGGCGGTGACGCTGCAGGACGGCAATGACTGGGCAGATCATCAGGCGCTGTATGAATACGGCTTTGCCGCCTATCCCATCAGCCGGGCAGCCGTGCTGGGACAGCCTCTGGAGACGGCGGAGGTCCTGGGCGGTGCGGAGGATACCGTACCGCTGGTGGCGGCGGAGAGCTTTGCCTGGCCTCTGGCGGAAGGAGAGAAGCTGACGACAGAGGTGGAGCTGGACCAGCCGTTGACCGCACCGCTGAGCGCCGGCACCCGGGTGGGGGAGGCGGTGTTCCGCCTGAACGGAAAAGAGGTGGGCCGTGTGGACCTGCTGTGCGGCGCCGGTGTGGCGCCCCGGCTGGAACCGGCGCTCCACCAGCTGCACCTGGCCCTGCCGGAATGAGGAAGAGAACATATGGAAGAACGCGTACAAAAACTGCTCTCCGCCGCGGGAATCTGCTCCCGGCGGACGGCAGAGACCTATATCACTGCCGGGCGGGTCAGCATCAACGGCGAGACCGCGCAGCTGGGCCAGCGGGCGGACCCGGACCGGGACGACATCCGCCTGGACGGCCAACCCCTGGGCAGGAAGGCAGCGCCGCTGTATCTGCTGCTCAATAAACCCCGGGGATATGTCACCACACTCTCCGACGAGAAGGGGCGCAAAACGGTGGCGGACCTGGTGTCGGACTGCGGTGCCCGGGTATACCCTGTGGGCCGGTTGGATCTGGACTCCGAGGGACTGCTGTTGCTGACCAACGACGGCGCACTGATGCAGCACTTGCTGCATCCCCGGCATCAGGTGGAAAAGACCTATCATGTGACGGTCTTCGGCGATATCCGGGACGCAGCTGCCCGTCTGGCAGCTGTGACCGACCTGGATGGAGAACCTATCTGCCCCGCCCGGGTGTCACTTCTGCGGCAGAGCGGCCGCAAAGCGGAGCTGGCCGTTACCATCCATCAGGGAAAAAACCGGCAGATCCGGCGAATGTGCGCCCAGTGCGGCTGGAAAGTCCAGCGGCTGCGGCGGGTCCAGGAGCATACGCTGGAGCTGGGAGACCTGCCTGCCGGGGCCTGGCGGTATCTGACGGAGGATGAGGTTGCCGCGCTGCGGGAGGCATAACAGTTCATCAGGGGTGCGGAATTGCTCCGCACCTTCTTTTTTGCAAGAGCAAGATAAAATCTTGCAAAAATGAGTTTGAATTTGGCGGGAATTGTGGTACAATACCTTACCGCAAGCAACACCCCGAACATGTCTCCGGCAGCGGTTGGAGGGAGGATGACACCGTGGCAAAAAGCATTTTACATATCATTGAGACCAATATGGGCAGCTTCTCCAAGGGACAGAAGCGGATCGGCCACTACATCCTGGAAAATTACGACAAGGCCGCCTTCATGACCGCCAGCAAGCTGGGCCGTCTGGTGGGCGTCAGCGAATCCACGGTGGTCCGTTTTGCCTCGGAACTGGGCTATGACGGCTATCCCAGCATGCAGCGGGCCCTGCAGGAGATGATCCGCAGCCGCCTGACCTCCACGCAGCGCATCCAGCAGGCGGGGAACATGCTCTCCGGCCAGGATCTGTTGACGGCGGTGGTGCAGACGGATATGGACAAGCTGCGGATGGTGGTGGACGAGGCGGACCGCAAAGAGTTCGACAAGGTGGTCCACCTGCTGATGGAGTGCCGCCATCTGTATATTCTGGGCGTACGCTCGTCCTACTTTGTGGCGGGCTATCTGAATTTTTACATGCATCTGCTCTCAGAGAATGTAACGCTGGTCCAGTCCAACGCCGCCGGCGAGATCTTCGAGCAGCTCTTCCGCATTGGGCCGGGAGATGTGCTGCTGGCCATCAGTTTCCCCCGCTACTCCAACGTGACGGTGAACACCGTGAAATTTGCCCGGGACCGGGGAGCTACCATCGTGGCCATCACGGACAACGAACTCTCCCCGGTGTATCAGATGTCCGACGCGGCACTGCTGGCCCCCAGTGAGATGATCTCCTTCGTGGACTCCATGGTGGCGCCGCTGTCGCTGATCAACGCGCTGTTGGTGGCCATCGGATACCGGATGGGGAAGGATGTCTCCAAGACCTTTGGAGAGCTGGAGGATATTTGGAACGAGTACGGCGTATTCGGAAGGACGGACGATGAGTAAACGGATCACAGTGGTAGGCGGCGGTGCCGCCGGCATGATGGCTGCCATCACCGCGGCGGAACAGGGGGCCCAGGTCACGCTGCTGGAGCCCAATGAGCGTCTGGGCAAAAAACTCAATATCACCGGAAAGGGCCGCTGCAATGTGACCAACAACGCGGGATTGGAAACACTGCTGGCCAACGTACCCGGCAACGGAAAATTCCTGTACAGCGTCTTTTCCCGCTTTGACGGGCGGGACGCCATGGCCTTTTTCGAGGCGCTGGGCGTTCCCCTGAAGACAGAGCGGGGCAATCGGGTGTTTCCCATCAGTGACCGCTCCTTTGACATCAGCGCCGCTCTGGAGCGGCGGCTCAAGGCGCTGCGGGTCCGGCTGGTCCGGGACCGGGCGGTCCGACTGGAGATCGAAGAGGGTACCATCCGCGGCGTGCAGGGGGAGCGGGGAAATTATCCGGCAGAGGCGGTGATCCTGGCCACCGGCGGTGTCAGTTATCCCGCCACCGGCTCCACTGGAGAGGGCCACCGGATGGCGGAGGCCGCCGGCCACACCGTGACGCCCCTGCGGGGGTCTCTGGTGCCCCTGCGGGACTACGGCGCCTGCCGGGAACTGCAGGGGCTGAGCCTGCGGAACGTGGAGCTGACGGTGTTTGAAAATGACAAGAAGCTCTATTCAGACTTTGGGGAACTGCTCTTCACCCACTTCGGCGTCAGCGGCCCGCTGGTGCTCTCAGCGTCCGCCCATATGCGGCGCTTCGGCCAGAAAAAATACCGGCTGGAGATCGACCTCAAGCCGGCGCTGGAGGAGACCCAGCTGGACAAGCGGCTGCTCTCGGACTTTGCCAAATACGCAAACCACGATTTCTGCAACGCACTGAATGACCTGCTGCCCCAGAAGATGATTCCAGTGGTGGTGCGGCTCTCGGAGATCCCGCCCCACGAAAAGGTCCACGACCTCACCCGGGAGCAGCGCAGGAATCTGGTGCATCTGCTCAAGCATTTCCCCGTGGAGATCTCCGGCCCCTGCCCCGTGACAGACGCCATCGTCACCGCAGGCGGGGTCAAGACCAAGGAGATCGACCCCAAAACCATGGAATCAAAACTTGTAAAGGGATTATACTTTGCAGGCGAGCTCATTGATGTGGACGCTTATACCGGCGGATTTAATTTGCAGATCGCTTGGGCTACCGGACGTGCGGCCGGCATGGCCGCCGCCGAGCAAGGAGAGTAAGGAGAGAACAAGCATGAACGAAACCCATCCCATCAGCATTGCCATTGACGGCCCCTCCGGCGCCGGCAAGAGCACGCTGGCCCGGCAGCTGGCATCAGCGCTTCACTTTTTGTATGTGGACACCGGCGCGATCTACCGGACCATTGCCTATTATGCCTATGCGAATCATCTGGACCCGTCGGATGAGGCGGCAGTGCTGGCAGCACTGCCGGACATACGCATCGAACTGTGCCATGACACGGAGGGACTGCAGCGCATGATCCTCAATGGAGAAGATGTGACAGACGCCATCCGCCTGCCCCAGATCTCCCAGTACGCCTCCGTGGTATCCGCGTACCCCGGCGTCCGGGCCTTTTTGCTGGAAATGCAGCGGGATTTTGCTCGGAAGGGGAGCGTCATCATGGACGGACGGGACATCGGCACCGTAGTGCTGCCCCACGCGGACGTGAAGATCTTCCTGACGGCCTCCCCGGAGGCCCGTGCCCGCCGCCGCTGCCTGGAACTGGAACAGCGGGGGACGCCGGAGCCCTTTGACCAGGTGCTCTCGGAGATCCAGCAGCGGGACTGGGATGACTCCCACCGGGAGACGGCCCCGCTCCGGCAGGCGGAGGACGCCGTGGTGGTGGACACCACAGAACTGAACTTTGAGGAAAGCCTGGCGGCGCTGCTGACCGTCGTCCGGGGAAAGGCGGCACTATGAAACCCTTCAATCCCTTTTTCACCGTTGTCTACTACGTCGCACGCGTGCTGGTCAGCGTACTTTTCCCAACTACCGTGGAGGGGCTGGACCGTCTGCCCCGCAACGGCGTGCTGCTGTGCCCCAACCACTCCAGCAACTGGGACCCCATCCTGGTGGCACTGCGACTGCCGGTGAACTACCGGCTCCACATCATGGCCAAGGTGGACCTTTTCAAAAACCCTGTCCTCGCCTGGATTCTGCGGCGGCTGGGCGCATTTCCCGTCAGCCGTGGAAGCTCTGATATCCAGTCCGTCAAAACCGCCATGCAGGCCATCAAATCCGGCGATAATCTGCTGATCTTCCCGGAGGGCACCACCATCCACAACGGCATCGGCTATGTGGACGGCCTGCCGGCCCATGCCAAGGCCGGCGTAGCGGTCATCGGCGTGCGCACAGGGGCCATCCTGGTCCCTGTGTTCGTGGACGGACCCAAGCGGCTCTTCCATCGCACCCGGATCATCTTCGGCGAGCCCTACACGCCGGTGTACACCGGCCGCCACGGCACATCCGAAGAGATGCAGAAGATTGCAGACGACATTCTGACCGCCGCCTATGCCCTGGGCGGCCAGGCCGTGGGAGGGAAGCCGCTGTGCAACGAGTGATTCTGGCGGAAAGCGCCGGCTTCTGCTACGGCGTCCGCCGGGCCGTGAAGCTGGCAGAGGAGACCGCAGCATCGTCATCCGGCGGGTGCCGGATGCTGGGGGACCTGATCCACAACACCCATGTGGTGGAAGATCTGGCCCAGCAGGGGGTCCGCAAGGTGGCAGACAGCGGGGAACTGACACCGGAGAACACCGTCATCATCCGCTCCCACGGGGAGCTCAAGAGTGTGCTGGATGATCTGGAGCAGCGGGGCATCCGCTGCGTCAACGCCACCTGTCCCAACGTCATGCGCATCCAGACGCTGGTGGCTCAGGCAGAGCAGGAGGGACGCCGTGCCGTCATCATCGGCGAGCCCCACCACCCGGAGGTGATGGGCGTGGCCAGCTGGTGCCGGGACCCGCTGATCTTCGACGGGCCGGATGCGGTTCGCGCCTGGCTTGCCGAGGACGAAAATCACCGTGAAATCCCCCTGACAGTGGTGGCACAGACCACGTGTATTCGAAAACTTTTTGAAACTTCTTCAGAAATTCTGAAAAAAGAGTGTACAAACGTAAAAATATTTGATACAATATGCAATGCTACGCATAGACGTCAAACCGAGGCGGCGGAAATTGCCTCCAAAGTGGACGTGATGGTCGTGGTGGGAGACTGTAAAAGCGCAAACACCAAACATTTGACAGAAATTTGCAAGATGAGCTGCCCCCGGGTTTTCCAGGTGGAGGATGCGGACGGGCTCTCGCCGGATTGGTTCAATGGTTGCTCTGTTGCGGGTCTTACGGCCGGTGCCTCCACGCCTGCGGGCATCATTAAGGAGGTATATGCAACGATGAGCGAAGAAATCAAAGCGGCCGAGGGCAAAGAGGAGTCCTTCGAGGAATTACTGAATCAGTCTTTTAAAACTTTAAATACAGGAGAGAAGGTCACCGGTATTGTCACGGCCATCACCCCCACCGAGGTCCAGGTGGATGTGGGTGCCAAGCAGGCTGCGTACATCAAGCTCAGCGAGCTGAGCGACGATCCCAACGTCAAGCCCGAGGACGTGGTGAAGGTCGGCGACGAGATCGAGACCTACATCGTCCGCGTCAACGACATCGAGGGCTATGCTGAGCTGAGCAAGAAGCGTCTGGATGCCGTGAAGGTCTGGGAGAACATCGAGCAGGCCGTGGAGGACAAGACGATCCTCGAGGGCGTTGTCACCGAGGAAAACAAGGGCGGTATCGTGGTCTCCGTCAAGGGCGTGCGGGTGTTCGTTCCCGCTTCCCAGAGCGGTCAGCCCCGCGGCGCTGATCTGTCCAAGATGATCAAGCAGAAGGTCCAGCTGCGCATTACTGAGGTCAACCGTGCCCGCCGCCGCGTGGTGGGCTCCATCCGCTCCGTCACCGACGAGGCCCGCAAGGCCGCGCAGGACGAGCTGTGGGCCAACATCGAGGTGGGCAAGCATTACACCGGCACCGTCAAGTCCATGACCAGCTACGGCGTGTTCGTGGACATCGGCGGCGTGGACGGCATGGTCCACATCTCCGAGCTGAGCTGGAGCCGCATCAAGACTCCCGCCGAGGTCTGCAAGGTGGGTGACACCCTGGATGTGTACGTCATTTCCTACGATCCCGAAAAGCGCAAGATCTCCCTGGGCGTCAAGGATCGCAGCATTGATCCCTGGCAGGTGTTCATGGACAAGTATCAGGTTGGTGATGTGGCTTCCGTGCGCATCGTCAAGCTGATGAGCTTCGGCGCCTTCGCCGAGGTCGTTCCCGGCGTGGACGGCTTGATCCACATTTCTCAGATCGCGGACCGCCGCATCGAGAAGCCCGAGGACGTGCTGTCCGAGGGTCAGATCGTCGATGCCAAGATCACCGCTATCGACGAGGAGAAGCAGAAGATCTCCCTGTCCATCCGTGCGTTGCTGACCGCTCCCGCTGAGGAAGAGGTCCCCGCTGAGGACGAGGAGTAAGTTCCCAATCCAATTGGAAAGAGGCAGTCCCCTGGGGCTGCCTCTTTTTTCGAAAAAAATGTGATTTTTTTGACAAGCCCATTGCATTTCTTGGCTGGCCATGATATAATCCTGGCAGCAAGAGGTCTGACTACACCATACTGATGTCATACAACATAATGATCAACAGGAGGAAGTATCATGAGCTATCAGGAGGAATACCAGCAGAAGCTGACCACGGCAGAGAAGGCCGTCGAATGTGTGGACTCCGGCATGTGGCTGGACTACGGTTGGAGCGTCTGCACCCCGGTGGCGCTGGACAAGGCGCTGGCCAAGCGGATGGAGGGCCTGAAGGACGTCAATATCCGCGGCGGCATTCTGACCCACCGTCCCGCCATTTTTGATGTTCCCAACGCAGCTGAGCACTTTGCCTGGAATTCCTGGCATATGAGCGGCGTGGAGCGCAAGGCCGTCAAGGAGGGATTCTCTTATTACATCCCCCTGCGGTATTCCGAGCTGCCCGGCTACTACCGCGACTGCATCAAGTCCGTGGATGTGGCCATGTTCCAGGTGCCCCCCATGGACGAGCACGGCTGGTTTAACTTCGGCCCCGGCGGCTCTCACCTGAAGGCTGTGTGCGAGGTGGCCAAGAAGGTCATCGTGGAGGTCAACAAAAATATCCCCGTCTGCTTGGGCGGTTTTGACAACTGTGTCCATATCAGTGACGTGGATATGATCGTGGAAGGCGACAACCCGGTCATGGACGAGCTGGGCGGCGGCGGTGAGCCCTCCGATGTGGATATGGCCGTGGCCAAGCTGGTGGTGCCTGAGATTCCCGACGGTGCCTGCCTGCAGCTGGGTATCGGCTCCATGCCCAATGCCATCGGCAAGATGATCGCCGAGTCCGATCTGAAGGATCTGGGCGTACACACCGAGATGTACGTGGACGCCTTCGTGGACATGTCCAAGGCCGGCCGCATCACGGGCCTGCGCAAGCCCTTTGACCGGGGCCGCCAGACCTACGCTTTTGCTGCGGGCACGCAGAAGCTCTACGATTTCCTGAACAATAACCCCGAGTGCATGGCTGCCCCCGTGAGCTATGTCAACGATATTGCGCGGGTGTCTCAGATCGACAACTTCATCTCCATCAACGGCGCGGTGGACATCGATCTTTACGGCCAGGTCTCCTCCGAGTCCTCCGGCACCCACCACATCTCCGGTGCCGGCGGCCAGCAGGACTTCGTCATGGGCGCATATCTGTCCAAGGGTGGCAAGAGCTTCATCTGCTGCTCCTCCTCCTTCATGGACAAAAAGACCGGCCAGCTCAAGTCCCGCATCCGTCCCACCCTGCTGGAGGGCTCCGTGGTCACCGCCACCCGCACCAATCTCCACTGGATCGTGACGGAGTACGGCAAGTTCAACGTCAAGGGCAAGTCCACCTGGGAGCGGGCCGAGGGCCTGATCTCCATCGCGCATCCCCAGTTCCGGGAGGAGCTGATCGCCGAGGCGGAGAAGATGCACATCTGGCGTCGTTCCAACAAGAAATAAGTGCTTAAAATCCCGCCCCCGGCAGACCTTGCGGCCCGCCGGGGGCCTTTTTATTCAAATTTTTGGGAACAGCTTGTCAAGCAGGAAAAGACCCTGTATAATAAAAAACAGATATATACAGGTTGCGACGGAAGTAATGGGGACGGGACCCGGCCGAACGGCCGGAGGGAAGGAGTTCGCCATGTTCAGCGTTGGAGATCTGGTCGTCCACCCGATGCACGGGGCCGGCGTCATTGACGACATCGTGCGGGAGCGGGTGGCAGGCAGCACACAGGAGTACTATGTCTTTAAGATGCCTGTGGGAGGGTTGCTGCTGAAGATTCCCATCGCAAAGAGCCAGCTCATCGGCCTGCGCGCCATCATTGGTCCGGCAGAGGCAGAGCGGCTCATCAGCTCCATCCCGGGAATCGCCGTGGATCAGGACAACAACTGGAACAAGCGCTACCGGGAGAATCTGGAGCGGCTGAAAAGCGGCGATTTATATCAGGTGGCCCGTGTCATCAAGGGTTTGATGCACCGGGACCGGCGCCGGGGCCTTTCCACCGGGGAGCGGAAAATGCTCCACGCCGCGCGGCAGATCCTGCTCTCCGAGCTGGTTTTATCCGAGCATGAGGCATATGACGTTATAGAGACCCGGGTGGACCGGGCTATGATGCAGTCCCCGGTACAGTAGAGAGGATTGGAATGGCATGATCCCATTTTTCAAAAAATTCCAGGCGGCCCAGCGACCCCGCTGCGCCGCCTTAGTTGCGGCCGCCGGCAGTTCCACCCGCATGGGCGGCATCAACAAGCTGCTCCAGCCGCTGGACGGCATCCCGGTGCTGGTGCGGACGCTGACTGCTCTGGAACGGGCCCAGCGGGTGGACAGCATCGTCATCGCCACCCGGGAGGAGGATCTCATCACCGTTTCCCAGCTCTGCAAAACCTATGGCATCACCAAGTGCAAAAAGGTGATCCGGGGCGGGGAGGACCGGGAGCACTCCGTATTGTTGGCGGCGCTGGAGGCAGAGCCGGACACGGAGCTGCTGGCCGTCCAGGATGGCGCCCGGCCACTGGTGTCCCCGACCCTGGTGGACCGTGTGATCGAAGCGGCTCAGCGCTGCGGCGCCGCGGCACCTGCCGTTCCTGTAAAGGACACGGTCAAGGCCGTCCGGGAGGATGGGGCCGTAGCGGAGACGCTGGAGCGCAGCCGCCTGCGGGCGGTGCAGACGCCTCAGGTATTCGAGGCATCCCTGCTCAAGGCTGCACTGCAGGCAGCGCTGGAAGAGGGCGCCGCCCTCACCGACGACTGCTCCGCCGTGGAGCGGCTGGGAAAGGTGGTCTACCTGATCGAAGGAGAGGAGACCAATCTGAAAATCACCACGCCCACCGACCTAATCCTGGCGGAGGCGTTGCTGGCGGCGGAGGAGGAAACGCGATGACACCACTGCGGATCGGACACGGATATGATGTGCACCGACTGACCCAGGGACGCAAGCTGATCCTGGGCGGCGTGGAGATCCCCTATGAGCGGGGACTGCTGGGTCATTCCGACGCGGACGTGCTGACCCATGCTGTCATGGACGCCCTCACCGGGGCCGCCCGGCTGGGGGACATCGGCCAGCTCTTCCCGGACACGGACCCAACCTATGAAGGGGCCTCCAGTCTGGGCCTTCTGGCGCAGGTGGGCCGTCTTCTGGCAGAGGCAGGCTATGCCGTGGTAAACATCGACGCCACGCTGATCGCCCAGGCTCCCAAGGTGGGCCCCTACAAGCAGCAGATGTCCCAAAATCTTGCCCGGGCCCTGGGAATCAGCGCCGAGCAGGTCAATGTCAAGGCCACCACCGAGGAGCGTCTGGGCTTTACAGGGGACGGCTCCGGCATGGCCGCCCACGCTGTGGTTCTGGTGGAGCGAATCAAGTAAGCATGCAGCGATGCGGGGAAGTGCTCTCCGCATCGCTGTTTCCCTGTTTGGGAACAGCGGCGGGGCAGAGAATGGTGCGCCGCAGCGGGCCCGGTAAAAGCATCTGTCCCGCGGCGGAGATTCCGCTCTTCCCCTTGGCAGACAGCCCCGCTGGAAATCTTTTTGACACCTTCCCTGTCCCGTCCCATAGGATGGGGGGGAGAGGAGGAGTGTCTGTGGAGAACTATCTCATCATTGCCCGCTCGGTAACCTATGCTCAGCGGATGCAGAACGCGCTCAGCCGGGCCGGGGTCCGCTGCCGGATCTTCCGCGCCCCCCGGGATCTGACGGATCTGGGCTGCGCCTATGCGGTACAGATCCAGTCGTCGGATATTTCCCGGGCGTTGACCACACTGCACCGGGCGTCTCTGGACCCCGTTCAGATTTTCATGACCCAGCAAAAGGGACTCTACCGCGAGGTGGAGCCATGATCTACTTCGACAGTGCGGCCACCACTTTCCAAAAGCCCCCCGCAGTGGCCGCCGCCATGACGGATGCGCTTGCCACCATGAGCTCTCCGGGCCGGGGCGGATACCCGGCGGCCATGCGGGCCGCCGACACCGCCTTTGCCTGCCGGAGCGAGCTGGCGGAACTGTACCACGTGGGGAGCCCGGAACAGGTGGTCTTTACCCTCAATGCCACCCACGCGCTGAATATCGCCATCAAGACCCTGGTGCCGCCGGGAGGAAAGGCGGTGATCTCCGGCTATGAACACAACGCCGTCACCCGTCCGCTGGCCGCTCTGGGGGCCCGGATCGACGTAGCCGCCGGGCCGCTGTTCCAGCCGGCGGCGGTGACAGCGGCCTTTGACCGCCTGATTACGCCGGACACGGACGCCGTGATCTGCAACCACGTCTCCAACGTCTTCGGCTTCGTACAACCGGTGGAGGAGATCGCCGCACTGTGCCGGCAAAAGGGCGTCCCTTTGATCATCGACGCCTCGCAGTCGGCAGGTATCGTGCCTCTGGACATGACGGCGTTGGGGGCTGCCTTCATCGCTATGCCGGGGCATAAGGGCCTTTACGGCCCCCAGGGCACCGGTGTCCTGCTATGCAAAGAGGGGCAGACGACCGCCACGCTCCTGGAGGGAGGCACCGGCAGCCAGTCCATCCAGCAATCCATGCCGGAGTTTCTACCGGACCGCCTGGAAGCCGGGACCCACAACATGCCCGGCATCGCGGGACTCCTGGCAGGGGTCCGATTCGTCCGGCGGCAGGGGCTGGAGTCCATCTGCCGGAAGGAGCGGCGCCTTGCTCAGCTGGCGGCGGAGGGCTTGCGGACCATCCCCGGCGTCCACGTCTGGGCAACGCCGGATCTGACGGCCCAGGCCGGGGTGGTCTCCTTCACCGCCGATGGCCGGGACGTGGAGAATCTGGCCAGTGCCCTGGGAGAACAGGGGGTCGCTGTCCGGGCGGGCCTGCACTGCGCACCGCTGGCCCACCGCACCGCCGGCACGCTGGAGAGCGGAACGGTACGGCTGAGCTTTTCCGCCCTGAATACGCCCGCCGAAGTCTGCCGCTTTCTGACGATTCTGCGCAAACTATCTCGGGGATAAGGGTATTTTTCTGAACAGACCGTGAATTTTCATCCGGTTCACCTTGCAATCCACTGGTATATTTTATATAATATCAGTATTCATGACCTGGAAGGGATGAGGTGCAACATGGGAGTGAGCTTCGCGCAGCTGCCGGCTGTGATCGTCCGCTATCTGCTGACGATCCAGATCACGGATCTGCTGGACATCGCGATCATGGTGTTCGTTCTGTATAAAGTCCTGACGCTGGTGCAAAGTACCAAGGCAGCCAGCCTGGTGAAGGGATTGTTCGTCTTTCTGGCGGCGCTGGCCCTGTCCTCTTTGTTCCATCTCAACGGCATCAACTATATCATGAGCAAGATGGTGGAGTGGGGTGTGCTGGCCCTCATCATCCTGTTCCAGCCGGAGATCCGCCGGGTCCTGGAGCAGATGGGCAGCCGCCGCTTCATCGCCTTTTTCACCCACGCCGAAACCGGCAACACTATGGACACCACCATCAGCCAGACCGTGCTGGCCTGCTCGGAGATGTCCCAGTCCCGCACCGGCGCCCTGATCGTCTTCGAGCGGGAGATTTTGCTGGACGACATGGTCCGCAGCGGCACGGTGCTGGATGCCTCGGTCTCCAGTGAGCTTTTGAAAAATATCTTTTTTGTCAAAGCACCCATGCACGACGGCGCCGTCATCATCCGCAACGGGCGGGTGCTGGGCGCCGGCTGCATGCTGCCCCTGAGCAAGAATGTCAATCTCAGCCGGGACCTGGGTATGCGGCACCGTGCCGGCATCGGCATGAGTGAGAACTCTGACGCGGTGGTGGTCATCGTCTCCGAGGAGACCGGTTCCATCTCCGTGGCCATCGGCGGCATGCTCAAGCGCCATCTCAAACCGGAGACGCTGGAAAACCTCCTGCGGAATGAACTGCTTCCGCAGGAGGAGTCCGATTCGGACAAGCAAAAGTTCTTCTCCCTGCTGAACCTGCTCCAGCCCAAAAAGAACGGAGGCAAGGACGATGCAGAGTAAGATGAGTAAACGTAAAATCCTTTACATTGCTTTGTCTCTGGTGGTGGCGATGGCGATTTGGGTCTATGTGGACGTCACCGGGGACCGGAATGTCAAAAAGACCTTTACCGATGTGCCCGTGGAGTTTCTGGACGAGGACACTGTCCTGGCAGAGCGGGGGTTGATGCTGCTGGAGGATGGCACCACCACCTCCATCGACCTGACGCTCTCCGGTTCCCGCTGGAATATCGCAAGACTGGACCCAGATGAGCTGCGGGTCCAGGTGAGCCTGGCGGACATCACCACCACCGGCTCTCAGCTGATCAAATACACGATCCGCTATCCCGACGGTCTTTCCAGCAGTTTCACCACCTCTGACGCCAGTGCCTATATGGTCCGGGTCAATATCGGCGAGCTCAACACCCGCACCGTGGATGTCAAGGCGGAGATCGTCGGCAGCGTGGCGGAAGGGTATACCGCCGGCGAGCTGCTGCTCTCTCCCGCACAGCTGGAGATCCGGGGCCAGCCGGAGGACATCGACCCTGTCAGCTATGCCAAGGTCACCATCAACCTGGACAATGCCGAGGCCACCTACACCGGCAAACTGGACTACCAGTTCTACGATAAGAACGACCAGCTGCTGGACTCCACCGGTATCCACGCCACCGTGGACCAGATCGAGGCCACGCTGCCGGTCAACGTCACCAAGGAACTCAAGTTGGTGGTGGACTTCATTGAATCCCCCGGCGCCAGAGCAAGCAACCTCAACTATACCATCGAGCCGGAGTCCATCACGGTCTGCGGCGATGCGGAAAAGCTCCGGGACGTGGACACCATCACGCTGACGTCCTTCGACCTGACCAAGCTCAACAGCGCCACCCTTTATAATTACACCATTCCGCTGCCGGAAGGCTGCGAAAACCTCAGCGGCGTCACCACAGCCACTTTCCGGGCTTCCTTCAAGGACCGCATTTCCGCCGTACTGACGACGACAAACTTCTCTCTGCGCAATGAACCGGAGGGGAAGGATGTCTCCCTGCTCACGGAGGCACTGTCCGTGACGGTGTTCGGAACCTCCGGGGATGTGGCGTCCCTCAGCGGCGATGACCTGGAGGTCATCGTGGACCTGTCGGATTTCGGCTCCGCCGCCGGCGGATACACTGTCCCCGCCACCGTACGGGTGAAAAACGGAACAGACGTGGGCGTCTCCGGCAGCTATCAGGTCCGGGTCAACATCCAGGATTCCGACTCCGGAGGGGACACCGGCTCCGACAGTGAAGGCGACGCAGAAGAACCCGCACAATGACAAAAGGAGATCTTTCACATGACACAGATTGCAACGGTTGAACGGATTTTGGACGCGGATTACGCGGAGGTCTCCGTGCCGAGAAAGTCCGCATGCGGACACGACTGCGAGGAGTGCGCCGGCTGCGGTGTCACCGGTGCCGCGGTCCGGGCCAAGGCCAGCAACCCCATCGGCGCCCGTCCCGGGCAGAAGGTGGTGGTACAAAGCGACACCCAGAAGATGCTGCGCATCGTGGCGTTGGTCTATCTCATCCCGGTGGTGCTGTTCCTGGCGGGCTATGTAATTCCCACCATGCTCTCCGCCAGCACTGGCCTTTCCATCTTCATCGCGGTACTGGGCTTTGTAGCCGGCATTTTGATTGCGGTGCGCTATGACCGTTTTCTGCGCCGGCAGGGAGGACTGTCCTTCCGCATCGTCCGGCTGTTCTGAGCAGCCGGCGGTATGTTTGGTTATGTGCGCCCGCCTCTGGAGGACCTTCCTCCGGAGGATACCGAGCGGTTCCGGCAGGCCTACTGCGGTCTGTGCCACACACTGGCAAGACGGCACGGCCTGGCGGCGCGGTTCATTCTGAACTACGACTTTACGTTTCTCGCGATTCTGCTCTCCCAGCGGGAGACGGCCCCGGTGGCCTGTGCCCGCTGTCCTGCAAGCCCGCTGCGCCGCCGTCCCTATCTGGAAGCGGATGCTGCCATGGAGCTGGCGGCGGACGAGAGCGTGATCCTGGCCTATTGGCAGCTGCGGGACGGCGTGGCAGATCACGGCTTCTGGAAGGGACTCATGTACCGACTGCTTTCCCGGCTGCTGCGCCGGGCCTACCGGCGGGCGGCGGCGGCCCGGCCGGAGTTTGACCGGAACACCCGCCTTCAGCTGGACAAGCTGGCCCGGCTGGAAATGGAGCAAACCCCAGCCCTGGACCCGGCGGCAGACGCCTTTGCCGTGCTGCTGGGGGCTGCCGCTGAGGAAGTGGACGATCCCATCCGGCGAAGGGTCCTGGGACAGCTTTTATATCATCTCGGCCGCTGGGTATATTTGATCGACGCGGCAGATGATCTGCAAAAAGACGCCGCATCCGGGAATTATAACCCTGTGGCGCTGCGCTACGGTCTGACGGATGGCGTCTGGACGGAGGAGAGCCGGCACGCGTTTGCCAATACGCTGGATCACTCCATCCACATGATGACCACCGCCTTTGAGCTGGCGGATTTCGGCTGCTGGAGACGGCTGCTGGAGGCCACATTTTACCACGGCTTGTTCCGGGTGGGCCGGGCGGTGCTGGACGGCACCTTTCACGACGCCCCCTCCGGAAAAGATAGAAAGAAAAGCAAGGATTTGAGGAAACCACATGAATGATCCCTATCAGGTCTTGGGGGTTCCCGAGACCGCAACGGACGCAGAGGTCAGAAAGGCATACCTGAACCTGGCCCGGAAATACCATCCGGACAACTACCATGACAGCCCTCTGGCAGATCTGGCACAGGAGAAGATGAAAGAGATCAACGCCGCCTACGAGCAGATCACCAAGGAGCGCAGCGGACGGTCCTCCGCCTCTTCCGGCGGCAGCGCCGGTTACGGGTCGTCGTCCTACGGTGGAGCCGGCTATGGATCCTCCTATGGCGGATACGGCGGTTCAGGCTACGGGGGATACGGGCAGCAGTACGGCCGTTCCGCCTCCGGCAGCTCCGTGCTCCAGCAGGTGCGCATGGCCATCGCCACCGGCAATCTGACCCGGGCAGAGGCTTTGCTTGCCAACTATTCCGACCACAACGCAGAGTGGAACTTCCTGAAAGGCGCCATCTGCTACCGCCGGGGCTGGATGGACGAGGCGAAACGCTACTACCAGACCGCCTGCCAGATGGACCCCAGCAACGCCGAATACCGGCAGGCACTGGAATATATGGAAAACGGGACGCAGAACGCCTACCGCCCGGACAACGGCCCCTTCGGCACGGAACTGTGCGGCGGCGGGAACCTCTGCTCCAAGATGTGCTGCGCGTACCTGCTGTGCAACAGCTGCGGCTACGGCGGGATTCGCTTTTGCTTTATCTAACCAGGAAAGAGGGAGAGCATTTTGATCAAAAGTATGACCGGCTACGGCCGGGCAAGGAAGGAGCTCCACAAGCGGGATATCACCGTGGAGGTCCGCTCCGTCAATAACCGGTATCTGGACTGCACGGTGAAGATGCCCCGGATGTACAGCTTTGCGGAAGAGGCCGTGAAAGCCTGCGTCCAGCGGGCCGTCTCCCGGGGCAAGGTGGACGTGTTCATCACGGTGGACGCATCCGCCGCCGACGTAGCCAAGGTCAGCGTCAACCGGGAGCTGGCAGCCCAGTACGCCGCCGCCCTGGGAGAGCTGGCGGAACTGTGCGGCCCCACCGCTTACAAGCTGACGCCGGAGACGCTGGCCCGATTCCCGGACGTTCTGACCGTCACGAAGGAGGACGAGGATCTGGAGACCGTCAGTGCGGACCTCTGTGCCGTGCTGGAAGAGGCCCTGGGTGCATATAACGAAATGCGCGCCGTGGAAGGAGAGAAGCTGGCCGCCGACATCTCCGGCCGGCTGGACACCATCCTCACCTGCACCGCAAAGGTGGAGGAACGCTCTCCGGAGACCGTGGCCGAGTACCGTCAGAAGCTGACGGCCAGAATGGAGGAGGTCCTGCAAAGTGCCTCTGTTGACCCCCAGCGCATTCTGCTGGAAGCCGCCATCTACGCCGACAAGGTGGCTGTGGATGAGGAGACCGTCCGCCTGCGCAGTCACATCTCCCAGCTGCGGACCATGCTGGAGTCCAACGAGCCCATGGGCCGGAAGATGGATTTCCTCATCCAGGAAGTCAACCGGGAGTCCAACACCATCGGCTCCAAGTGCAATGATGTGGCCATCGCCCAGGTGGTGGTCCAGCTAAAGGCTGAAGTGGAAAAGATGCGCGAGCAGGTCCAGAACATCGAGTGAGGCCCCGCCCATGAAACTCATCAACATCGGCTTCGGCAACCTGGTGTCGGAGGAGCGTCTGGTGGCCATCGTCAGCCCGGATTCCGCCCCCATCAAGCGAATGGTCCAGGAGACCCGGGAGCGGGGTATGCTCATCGACGCTACTTACGGCCGCAAAACCGCGTCCATTTTCATCATGGACAGCGATCATGTGATTCTTTCCGCCCTGCCGCCGGAGAAATTCGGCCAGCGGGCCCAGAGTGAACGAGAGGAGACCTGACCAATGAGAAGAGGAAGAACCTTCATCATCTCCGGCCCCTCCGGGGTTGGCAAGAGCACCGTGCTCCACGCCCTGATGGAGCGGCGCAAGAACGTGTATTTCTCCGTGTCCGCCACCACCCGGGACCCCCGTCCCGGCGAGATCGACGGCGTACATTACCACTTCCTGGACGTGGACACCTTCCGCAGCTGCATCGCAAAGGACGAGTTCCTGGAGTATGCGGAGTACGTGGGCAACTTCTACGGTACCCCCAAAAAGTACGTGGACGCCGCCATGAACGAGGGCCAGGACGTGATTCTGGACATTGAGGTCCAGGGTGCCATCCAGGTCACCAGCAAGCGGCCCGACGCCGTGCGCATCTTTATCGCGCCGCCCAGCTGGTCTGAGCTGGAGCGCCGTCTCACGGAGCGGGGCACGGACACCGAGGAGAAGATCCAAAAGCGCCTGCTGCGGGCCAAGGTGGAGTTCCAGACCGCCCACACCTATGACTATTTCGTCATCAATGACACGGTGGAAAATGCCGTGGAAGAGCTCAACGCCATCATGACGGCGGAGCACTGCAAACCCAAGGAGCGGATGGAGATCATCAGCGGACGCTGACGTCCTCTCCCGCTTTCTCTGATATTTTGAGCCGTAAACGGCAGAATGGAAGTTGATTATTATGATGCTGTATCCCGCAATGAACAAACTGACCTCTTATATCCCCAACCGCTATATGCTGGTCAACGTGGTGGCCCGCCGGGCCCGCCAGATCGCAGATCTTGCGGAGGAGACCGGTGAGCATCTGGATGAAAAGCCGGTGACACTGGCCATCCACGAGGTGGCGGACGGCAAACTGGATGCCAGCCATATGGATCTGACCATTGAAGAGCCGGAGGATATGGAGGCGTAAACACGAAAGGGAGGGGCGAGGCATGGAGACCGCAGAGATTGTAAAAGTCGCGGTCAGCGCCGCGCCCTATTCCATTGACCGGCCCTTTGACTATCAGGTTCCGGCACCGTTGCTGGAGCGGGCGCTGCCCGGCGTGCGGGTCACCGTCCCCTTTGGGCGGGGCAACCGCACCAGCGAGGGCATCATCCTGGCCCGGGGCAGCGGAGAAAAGCTGCCTAGACTCAAGCCGCTGGAGGCGGTGCTGGATGACGCTCCGGTGCTGGACAGCCAGGGGATCGCCCTGGCCCTGTGGATGCGCCAGCGCTATTTCTGCACCATGTTCGAGGCGGTCAAGACCATCCTGCCGGCGGGACTCTGGTACCGGCTGCGGGAGATCTGGCGTCTGGCGGACGGCCTGGACCGCTCCGGCGCAGAGGCACTGTGCGGGCGCATGAAGCGCGCCGGCGCCGTGCTGGACGCTTTGGAGGCCCACGGCGGTTCCGCGGAGCTGGAGACCCTCCGGGACCTGTGCGGAGATGAGGTCTCCGCCACCCTCTCCGCCATGAAGCGGACGGGAGCCGTGATTTGTGAGACCGCGGCGCAGCGGAAGGTGGGGGACCGGACCCGGCGGATGGTTTCCCTGGCGGCAGACGCCGGGGAACTGCTCTCCTTGGGAGAGGGCCGGCGCATCTCCCCCCAGCGGCGGGATGTCATCATGCTGCTGGCCGCTGCCGGATGCGTGCCCGCCCAGGAGGTGTGTTACTTCACCGGCGTGGGGATGTCAACCCTCCGAAACATGGAAAAGGCGGGTCTTGTGACTTTTTCCCAGGAGGAGGCGCTGCGGCTGCCGCCGCCCCGGGACGTTCCTCCCGGGCCGCCCATCGTACTCAGCGATGAGCAGCAGGCAGCCTTTTCCCAAATTCTCAGTCTGACCCGCAGCCAAAAGCCGGAGGCGGTGCTGCTCCAGGGTGTCACCGGCAGCGGAAAGACCCAGGTCTATCTGCGGCTGGTGCAGGAGGTGCTCTCCGCCGGACGCACTGCCATCGTGCTGGTGCCGGAGATCGTACTCACGCCTCAGATGATGCGCAAGTTTGCCTCCTACTTCGGAGACCGGGTGGCCATGCTCCACAGCGGTTTGCGGATGACAGAGCGGTATGACCAGTGGAAACGCATCCGCCGGGGTGAAGTCCAGGTGGTTCTGGGCACCCGGTCCGCTGTGTTCGCCCCGCTGAAAAATCTGGGGCTCATCGTGCTGGACGAGGAGCAGGAGGGGAGCTACCAGTCGGAAAACGCCCCCCGCTACCACGCCCGGGACATCGCCAAGTACCTCTGCGCCCGGGATCATGCCACGCTGGTGCTGGGCTCTGCCACCCCGGCGGTGGAGAGCGCCTGGCGGGCGGAGCAGGGAATCTACCACCACGCGCTGCTGCGCAGGCGATACAACGACCGCAGCCTTCCCCAGGTGGTGATTGCAGATCTCCGGCAGGAGGTCCGCTCCGGAAACCCCGGCCTGATTGGGACATCGCTCCAGGCGGAGCTGGAGGAAAACCTCCGACGGGGCGAACAGAGCATTCTTTTTTTGAACCGCCGGGGCAGCAGCCGGATGCTGCTTTGCGGCGAGTGCGGCTATGTGCCGGAATGTCCCCGGTGCAGCGTAGCGCTGACGTATCACTCTGCCAACGGGCGGCTCATGTGCCATTACTGCGGCCACTCCCAGCGCTCCAGCGATACCTGCCCCGTCTGCGGTGGTATCATGAAGCATGTGGGCACTGGAACCCAGAAGGTGGAGGAGGAGCTGCACGAGCGGTTCCCCGACACGCCCATCCTCCGGATGGATGCCGACACCGCCGCCGGCGGACACGAGCAGATCCTAAGCCGCTTTGAAAAGGAGCGAATTCCCATTCTCCTGGGCACCCAGATGGTGGCCAAGGGATTGGACTTTGAAAATGTGACGTTGGTGGGGGTCCTGGCGGCGGACCTCTCCCTGTATGTAGACAACTACCGTGCCGCCGAACGGACGTTCAGTCTGCTCACCCAAGTGGTGGGCCGGGCCGGGCGGGGCGCCCGACAGGGGAGGGCGGTCATCCAGACCTACACCCCAGAAAACGACGTCATCCAATGCGCCGCCCGGCAGGATTACGAGTCTTTCTATCGTGGGGAGATCCGGCTGCGGCAGCTGCGGCGCTGCCCGCCTTTTGCGGACCTCTTTACCGTCACTGTCTCCGGAACGGAGGAGGGGCGGGTATTGCGGGGAGCTGCCCTGGTGCGGAAGAGACTGCGCCAGCTCTGTCCCGGACCGGAAAACGAGGTCCTGGGCCCCGCCCCGGCACCGGTTCTGAAGCTCAACAACCGCTTCCGCTACCGCTGCACCCTGGTGGGGCACAATGACCGCGCCACCCGGGAATCCCTCAGCTGCCTGCTGAAAGAATTTGCAAGCGACCGCGCAAACCGCGGATTGAATATTTTTGTGGACTGCAACACCATGGAGTGACGCAGTCAAGGAGGAGACAAATCATGGCACTGCGTAAGATCGTGGAAATCGGGGAGGACTGCCTGAATAAGGTCTGCCGTCCCGTCACGGAGTTTAATCCCCATCTGCATGTCCTGCTGGACGATATGGCAGAGACCCTGGCGGACGCCAACGGCGCCGGTCTGGCCGCGCCCCAGGTGGGCGTGCTGCGCCGGGTCTGCCTGGTATTGGACGAGGACAGCGGGGAATACATTGAGCTCATCAACCCCAAGATCATCACCTGGAGCGGTGAGCAGACGGGCCTGGAGGGCTGCCTGAGCGTTCCGGGGAAGTGGGGCATCGTCACCCGGCCCAAGGTGGTACGGGTCCGCGCCCAGGACCGGAACGGCAACTGGTTTGAGGCACAGGGTGAGGGTCTGACGGCCCGGGCCTTCTGCCACGAAATCGAGCATTTGGACGGCCACCTCTTTGTGGAACACATCGACCACTTCCTCTCCGACGAGGAGCTCCAGGAATATCTGGAGCAGGAGGAGCGCCAAGCCCAGCAGGGAGAGGAGTGAGTCCATGCGCATCCTGTTTATGGGAACACCGGACTTCGCCGTTGCCTCGCTGCGGCGGCTGGTGGGGGACGGCCATGAGGTCTGCGGTGTATTCACTCAGCCCGACAAGCCAAAAAACCGGGGGCACAAGCTGCTCCCAACGCCTGTAAAGGAATATGCCCTGTCGCAAAATCTTCCGGTCTACCAGCCGGAAAAGATGCGGGACGGCACGGCCTTGGCCATTGTGCAGGAGCTGGCACCGGAGCTGATCGTGGTAGCGGCCTACGGAAGGATTTTGCCGGTGGACATTCTGGAAACCCCTAAGTACGGTTCCATCAACGTCCACGCATCGATTTTGCCGAAATACCGGGGTGCGGCGCCTATCAATTGGGCAATACTAAATGACGAGCCGGAGACCGGTGTGTCCATCATGTATATGGCCCAGGCGCTGGATGCCGGCGATGTGCTCCGGGTGGCCCGGACGCCCATCGGCCCGGAGGAGGATCTTCCCTCTCTTTGGGACCGGCTGGCCCAGCTGGGCGCCCAAGCGCTCTCCGAGACCATTCCCACCCTTGCGGACGGGACCGCCGTCCGCATGCCCCAGGACGAGACCCAGATGACCTACGCTCCCATGCTCAGCAAGGAGCTCTCTCCCATCGACTGGAGCCATTCCGCCCGGGCTATCGACTGTCAGGTCCGGGGCCTGCAGCCCTGGCCCTGCGCTACGGCAGAGCTGGCCGGGACGTCCTTCAAGATCTACCGAACCACCCCCGGTGCCCCCTGTACCCAAGCACCCGGCACCATTCTTTCCGCCGGCAAACAGGGGATCGAGGTGGCCTGCGGCGATGGGATGAGCCTGTTCGTCACAGAACTGCAAGCCCAGGGCGGGAAGCGCATGAGCGCCGCAGCCTATCTGCTGGGTCACCCTATTTCCCTTTGAAAAGTGAGTGATAACGTTTTATGTTCTACCCTTACGGCTATGGCTATTACGGCTACGGAGACTTTCTGGCCAACAACCTCTATGTGCTGGTGCTGATTCCGGTACTGCTGCTCTCGCTGTGGGCACAGTTCCAGGTGTCCGGCAACTTCCGGCGCTACAACGCCGTCAACAACCGCCGGCACATCACCGGCGCCCAGGCGGCAGAGGCAGTGCTGCGGGCCCACGGGGTCTTTGACGTGGGCATCCGCATGTGCCGGGGGCACCTGACGGACCACTACGACCCCCGGGACAACACCATCTACCTCTCCGAGGAGGTGTACAACGCTCCCACCATCGCGGCGGTGGGCGTGGCGGCCCATGAGGCTGGCCATGCCGTGCAGTACGCGGAACATTACGGCCCCGTGCGGCTGCGGACGGCCATCATCCCTATCACGCAGCTGGGGTCCAACCTGTCCATGATCCTGCTGCTGATCGGGCTGTTTTTGTACAGTCAGACGCTGTTTCTGTTTGGAATCATTCTCTTTTCCTTCACCACCTTCTTTCAGCTGGTGACGCTGCCGGTGGAGTTCAACGCCTCCCACCGGGCCATTGAGACCATCGGCGGAAGCGGACTTTTGGATGAGGATGAGCTCTACGGTGCCCGCAAGGTCCTGCGGGCCGCCGCGCTGACGTATGTTGCGGCGCTTCTGATGTCGCTGGTGCAGCTGCTGCGGTTCGTGCTGATCTTTCTGGCTCGGGGCGGCAACAGCGGGAACCGGGGAGGAGGTCGTGAATGAGCCATTCTGCCCGTGATACTGCGCTGGGAGTCTTGGTTGCCTGCCGGACTCACGGCGCGTGGGCGGATGCTGCGCTGAAGGCTCAGCTGGCCCGAGACCGCCTGTCCCCTCAGGATGCGGCCCTTTGCAGCCGCATGGTGTACGGCGTGACGCAAAACCGTCTGCTGCTGGACTTCTATCTCGCCGCCTACTGCTCCCAGAAGCCGGACCATCTCCAGCCTCCGCTGCTGGACATCCTGCGCCTGGGCGCCTATCAGATCCTCTTTCTGGACAAAGTGCCGGACCGGGCCGCCGTCAGTGAGGCGGTGGAACTTGCCAAACGGTCCGGCCGGGGCCAGGCCGCAGGTCTGGTGAATGCCGTGCTGCGCAAGCTCTCCCAGAATAAAAACGCTCTGCCGCCCATTCCCGACCGGGATGAGGCCAAATTCCTCTCCATCCGGTACAGCCATCCCAAGTGGCTGGTCAAGCGGCTTTTGGAGCTGCTGGGCAGGGAGGAGGCGGAAGCCTTCCTGTCGGCGGACAACACCGCCGCACCCCTGACGGTGCAGGTCAACCCCCTGAAAACCACCCCCGAAGCGCTGACAGCGGAGCTGGAGGCCCTGGGCGTCCGTGTGACACCTCACGCTTGGGTGCCCGGCTGTCTGGAGCTCTCCGGCACCGGTGATCTGACTGCTCTGGAGCCTTTCCGGGCGGGACACTTCCTGGTCCAGGACGGCGCGGCGGCGCTGGCGGCCCGGGCCGCAGCAGTGATGCCGGGCCAGCGGGTACTGGATGTGTGCGCCGCCCCCGGCGGAAAGTCCTTCGGCGCCGCCTTCGCCATGGAGGACCGGGGCGAGATCCTGGCCTGCGACCTCCACGAAAACAAGCTCAAGCGCATCCGGGAAGGCGCTCAGCGGCTGGGGCTCACCTGCATCCGCACAGCGGCCGCCGACGGCCGGGAATTCCGGTCGGAATGGGAGGCAGCTTTTGACACCGTTTTGGTGGACGCCCCCTGTTCTGGCCTGGGCATCATCCGAAAAAAGCCGGATATCCGGTATAAAAAGGCCGATGACCTGTTTACCCTTCCTGTGGTGCAGCAGGCCATTCTGGACAATGCCTGCCGGTATGTGAAGCCCGGCGGCGTGCTGGTCTACTCCACCTGCACCATTTTGCCGGAGGAGAACCAGCAGATCACGGACGCGTTCCTGGCCCAACACCCGGACTTTTCCCGGGAGGACCTCTCGCTGCCGGCTCAGGCCGGCCAGACGGACGGCCAAGTGACGTTGTGGCCCCACCGCCACGACACCGACGGCTTTTACATCTGCCGCATGCGGCGGCAAGCATCCGGGGGAAAACTCCTATGACTGACTTGAAATCCAAAACACTGCCGGAGCTGACCGACTTTCTCAAATCCATGGGGCAGCCGGCATTCCGGGGCAAACAGGTGTTCACTTGGCTCCACCGGGGCGTCCGCTCCTTTGAGGAGATGACCAATCTCCCCAAGGCGCTGCGGGATCAGCTGGCGGAGACCTGCGTCATCACCGCCCCCACCGTAGCCCGCAAGCAGGTCTCCGCCTTGGATGGGACCCGGAAATACCTGTGGGAGCTCTCCGACGGCAACTGCATCGAGACCGTTCTCATGCAGTACCACCACGGAAACACCGTGTGCATCTCCTCCCAGGTGGGCTGCCGGATGGGCTGCGCTTTCTGCGCGTCCACCATCGCCGGCAAGGTGCGGGACCTGACCCCGTCGGAGATGCTGGATCAGGTGCTCTTCACCCAGCTGGACTCCGGGCTGGAGATCTCCAATATCGTGCTGATGGGGATCGGCGAGCCCATGGACAACCTGGCCAACGTGCTGCGGTTTCTGGAATTGGTGAACCATCCCGACGGGCTGAACATCGGCATGCGGCATATCTCCCTTTCCACCTGCGGCGTCATCCCCGGCATCCGCCGCCTGGCGGAGCTGGGACTGCAGCTGACGCTGTCCGTGTCCCTGCATGCGCCGGACAGTGAGACCCGCTCCAAGATCATGCCGGTCAACCGGGCCTACGACGTGGAGGAGCTCTTTGATGCCTGCCACGACTACTTCCAGAAGACCGGACGGCGCATCTCCTTTGAATATGCCATGATCGACGGGGTCAACGACCACGATTGGCAGGCGGATCTCATCGCCCAAAAGCTCCGGGGCATGCCGGGGCACGTGAATCTGATCCCCCTCAACGACGTGGCGGAGAGCCCATTCAAGCCCTCCCGCCGGATCGAGGCATTTCAAAAGCGGCTGGAATCCCATCATATTACCGCCACAGTCCGCCGGAGCCTGGGCGGGGATATTGACGCCTCCTGCGGACAGCTCCGCCGGAAGGCCATGCTGGAACAAGCAAAGAAAGGGGAGTGATCCCAATGAACCCGATGAAATTATGGACCATGACGGACGTGGGTCTGGTCCGCAAGGACAACCAGGACGCCTTCGCCACCCGGCAGCTGGATGACGGCTGCACCATCTGCGTGGTATGCGACGGTATGGGCGGCGCCGCCGGTGGTCAGCTGGCCAGCCACATCGCGGCGGAGACCTTCATATCCGAGCTGGAGAAGGTCCTGAAGCCGGAGATGACGCCGGAGCAGCTGCGGGAGGCCTCCTCCTACGCGGTGGCCCTGGCCAACCGGGCGGTACGGGAAGCTGCCAGCAGCACTCCGGAGTGCCGCAACATGGGCACCACACTGGTGGCTGCCGTCAGCTATACCGATGGCACGGTGATCTCCAACGTGGGCGACAGCCGGGCCTACCACATCACGGAGGGCGGCATCGTCCGGGTCACCAAGGACCACTCCCTGGTGGAGAGCATGGTGGACCGGGGCGACATCACCGCGGAGGAGGCCCGCCGCCATCCCAACCGCAATCTGATCACCCGGGCTCTGGGACCGGACATCAGCGCTGTCTGCGACGGGTACATATGCCCCATGGCAGCGGGAGACTTCCTGCTGCTGTGCACAGACGGACTGGTGGACACGGTGACGGACCAGGAGATGCTCTTTGAAGTGATCCACGGCAGCGAGCCGGACACCTGTCTGGGGCGGCTGCTGGAGATCTCCAAGAGCCGCGGCGCCGCGGACAATGTGACCGCCGTGCTGATGCAAAAGCAGTAAGGGGGGAGAGACATGGAACACAAAGATCCGTATATCGGAAGGATGCTGGATAACCGCTATGAGATCCTCGAGCGTATCGGGACCGGCGGTATGGCCGTGGTCTACAAGGCCAAGTGCCATCGGCTCAACCGGTTGGTGGCTATCAAGATCTTAAAGGCAGACCTTGCACAGGACGAGGATTTCCGGCGTCGTTTCAACGCCGAATCCCAGGCTGTCGCGCAGCTCTCCCATCCCAACATCGTCTCGGTGTATGACGTCTCCCGGGGCGGGGACACCGAGTATATCGTCATGGAGCTCATCGATGGCATCACGCTCAAGCAGTATATGGAAAAGCGGGGCCAGCTGAACTGGCGGGAGTCTCTGCACTTCATCACCCAGATCATGCGGGGCCTGAGCCATGCCCACAGCCGGGGCATCGTCCACCGGGATATCAAGCCCCAGAACGTGATGGTGCTGCGGGACGGCAGCGTGAAGGTGGCCGACTTCGGCATCGCCTGTCTGGAAAACGCCGCCCAGACTCTGACGCAGGAGGCCCTGGGCTCCGTGCACTATATCTCCCCGGAACAGGCCCGGGGAGACCGGATCGACGCCCGCAGCGACATCTATTCTGCCGGTGTCGTTCTCTATGAGATGCTTACCGGACGGCTGCCCTTTGAAGGAGACAGCGCCGTGTCCGTGGCCATCCAGCACCTGAGCTCCATCCCCCTGGCCCCTCGAGAGATCAATCCCGATATTCCCGAACAGCTGGAGCTGATCTGCATGAAGGCCATGGCAGCGGACTTGGAGAAGCGCTATCCTTCGGCGGACGCCATGATCGCCGATCTGGAGGCCTTCCGCAAAAATCCCGGCGTGAACCTGGACTTCCAGATGGACGATCTGCGGCCGGAGGAGTCAGACGAACCCACCCGCCTGCTGCGGACCGGGTCTTACGCCGCGGCAGCCGCCTCCAATCATTCTTCCGCCCGGGAGCCCGCTCATGAACGGGAGCGCCGCCGGGAGGACTACTATTATGACGAGCCCGCCCCCAAGCACAACAAACAGCGCACCGCTATCATCGCCGGCGCGGCGGTGGTGGCCGTGGTCATCATTATCTTCCTCTTCCGGGCCATTCTGGGCTCCTTCGGCTCCGTGGATGAGTACACGGTCCCGGAGGTGACGGGCATGACCCAGGAGGAAGCGGAAGATCTGCTGGAGGAGCAGGGGCTGGACACCGTCTTCACCCTGGATTACCAGGGTAGTGAGGAGAGCAAGGACGTGGACGCCGGTGACATCCTGCGCCAGAGTCCGGAGGCTGACAAGGCGGTCAAAAAGCCCGACGAGGAGCTGTTGACCATCAAGATCTGGGTCAGCTCCGGCATGGAGGAGGACGTGATGCCCGATCTGGTCTCCTCCAAGAATTACAGTCTTGCCAGCGCCCGTCTGGAAATGGCGGACCTGCTGAAAAAGTACGACATTGAGATCGAGGAGGCCGGTCAGGAACCCTCTGACGACGTGGAGGCCGGCATGATCCTCTCCACGGACCCGGCCCCCGGCGAACCCCTGGAGGAAGGCCGGAACATCCAGGTCATCATCAGCAGCGGCAAGGAAAAGGTCAAAGTCCCGCCCTTCAAGGACATGCAGATTGACACCGCGCTCAAGCAGCTGCCGACTCTGGGCCTGGCGGAAGGCAAGATCTCCGAGGAGGAGAGCGACAAGCCCAAAGGCACCATCCTGGAGCAGAGTATCCCCGCAGATTCCGAAGTGGAAAAGGATACGGAAATCGACTTCGTCATCAGTTCTGGTCCCTCTACCGGAGAGGAGGGCGGCAGCTCCGACTCCGGTTCCCAGGGAACCGATTCCATCACCGTCCCGCTGCCCACGGATCAGGACAGCGGCCGGATCACCGTCTATATCAATGGAGAGAGCGTCTATGATTCGGACTTGAATTTCCGGGATCTGAACTGGACCTTCTTCCACACCTTCGATGGCTCCGGTACGGCAGAGGCGGAGGTCTATCTGGACGGCGCTCCCTATAAAACCTATTCGCTGGATTTTAGCAATGGCTAAGGGAAGGATCGTCAAAGCCCTCAGCGGCTTCTACTATGTACAGACGGAGGATGGCCTTCTGACCTGCCGCGCCAGGGGCAAGTTCCGTAAGGAGGGCATCTCTCCCCTGGTAGGGGATTGGGCGGAGGTCCGCCCCCTGGGAAACCAGGAAGGATTCGTGGAGGCCATCCTGCCCCGCCGGAACGCCTTTGACCGGCCGGCGGTAGCCAACATCGACCAACTGGTGGTCATCGGCTCCGCCGCCATTCCCAAAACAGACCCCTTCCTCATCGACCGGGTGGCGGCCATCGCCGCGCTGAAAGAGTGCGACGTCATCGTGGTACTCAACAAGTGTGACTTGGACAGTGCGGACAGTCTCTACGACCTCTACCGGGCCGCCGGTTTCCAGACTCTGCGGGTGAGCGCCGAGACCGGGGAGGGAATTGAGGAATTAAAGCCCCTGATCTCCGGAAAGCTATCTGCCTTTACAGGGAACTCTGGCGTAGGGAAATCTAGCATTTTAAATGCTCTGGACCCTACGTTCCATATCCAGGTTGGAGAGGTCAGCACAGCTCTCGGCCGGGGACGCCATACCACCCGCCATGTGGAGCTCTACCGCCTTGACTGCGGGGCGGACGTGGTGGACTCCCCAGGCTTTTCCTCCTTCGAAACCGATGCGCTGAACCTGGAACTTAAGGCCCATCTGCCGGAGACCTTCCGGGAGTTTGTGCCGTATCTGGGCAAGTGCCGGTTCGTGGGATGCAGCCACACCAAAGAGGCGGGCTGCGCCGTGCTGGAGGCCGTTCGCAGCGGCGCCATCCAGAAGAGCCGTCACGAGAGTTATCTGCGGCTGTATGAGGAACTCAAGCCGCTGCAGGAGTGGCAGCAAAAACGGAAAAAGTAGCCCCAGCCGCCGGACACCCATGGTGCCCGGCGGTTTTTTTCGCACGCTTCAGCGGCACGGCGGATATACTGGTACTGAGAAAGGGGTGTATGCGGCATGTTTCGAAGAGGCGGAAGCTGCTGGGTTCTGGGCGTGTGCGCGGTGGCGCTGGGCGCCGGAATCCTAATCGCGGCGATTTTCCCGGTAGGCGCGCTGCTGTTTCTGGTGGCCTTTTTGCTGATCGCGTGCGGCTGCGCCTGCTGCAGACATTGAGAAAGGGGTATTGCAATGAATATTGTGGTTTGGAAGTCTCCCAAGGCGCTGCGGGGTATTTTGCGCAGACTCTTCAAAGTCCATGAATAAGCCGGACCGGCGGTTCATACAGTAGAGCAGAACATGAACAGCCGGAAAGGAAGGGCGCAAGATGGAACTGGAATTGAAAAAAGCAGGGTTCGACACCTATGAGATCGGCGGAGAGCTGACGCTGACCCAGGAGGAGACGGCGGAGACCATCGTCCCGGACTACTGCCCGGACATCGCCCGGATCATCGAGACGGAGGGACGGGTCTTTCTACATAGCCGGGAACTGCGGGACGGAAAGGCAGAGCTCTCCGGCACGGTCCGAGTGACGGTCCTGTATACGCCGGAGGCGGAGGGCGGCATTCGCACTCTGGAATTCGCCATGCCCTTCACGGTGGAGAGCGAATCCAGGGCGCTGCCGGAGTGTACGGTACTCACCGCCCAGACCCAGTCCGAGTTTCTGGAGTCTCGGATGCTCAACCCCCGCAAGATCTTCACTCACTGCAAACTGGTCAGCCGCCTCACCGGCTACCGGCGCCTCCCGGTGGAATTCTGTACGGATGCAGCCTCGGAGGATGAGACGCTGTGCCTGGAAAAGCGGCAGGAGCGGCAGCGGGTATTTTTGCTGACCCACATCGCGGAAAAGGACTTCACCTGCTCGGAGGAGATGAACCTCTCTCCCGGGCGGGACGGCGCCGCCGAGCTGCTCAGCAGCCAGGTCACCAGCTCCGTCACGGAGACCAAGCTGGTGGGCAGCAAGCTGATCCTCAAAGGCGTCTTTACGGTGAGTCTTCTGTACCGGACCGCCGACGGCCGCTGCTGTTCCAGCACTGGCGAGCTGCCTTTCTCCCAGATTATGGAGGTGGAAGGCGCCGCCGAGGGCGCCGTGGCCTCTGTGATGCTACAGCTCACCGGTACGGACCTGCAGATTGACGGGGGAGACCCGGAGGGCCGTCAAATCGCCGTCACGCTGTATCTCCACGCCACGGTGCTGCTGCGCCAGGAACTGGAGGTGACACTGCTGAGCGATCTGTACTCCACCGCCTACGATGTGGCCTACGACGCCGCGCCCCTGGCCCTCACCGGGTTCTGGGAGCCCATGACCCGCCGCCAGAACGTACGGGAGGTGCTGGAGATCGGCGTGGTGGCGGACACGGTTCTCTCGCTGTCGGTGACCTGCGGCACGGTAAACGTCAGCCGGGAAGGGGAGTCGGTGGTGCTGCGCACCGGCGCCGCAGTGCGGGCGCTGTACCTGGACGAGGGCGGCGTACCGCTGGTAGCGGAGCGGACCGTAGAAGTCTCCTGCCAGCTGGAGCTTCCAGAGGACTGCACCGTCTCCGCCCGGGCCGTCTGCGCCGACGAGGTCCAGGGAAGTCTCACTGCCGGCGGCATTGAAGTCCGTTTCCCGGTGGACTTCCGGGCAGAGGCCGCCAGCCGGAGCAAGCGGGTGTGCATCACCGCCGCCCGGGTGGACACGGAACACCCCAAGGACCTCTCCGGAGCGCCGTCTCTGGTGCTGCGGTGCCTGGGGAAGCAGGAAAATGCATGGGACCTGGCGAAGCGATACAACACCACCATCCCCGCCATCCTGGCAGCCAACCAGCTGGAGGGGGAGGAGGCCCTTCCCCGGGACCAGCTGCTGCTGATTCCCCGCAAGCGGGGCTGAACCCCTCTGTATTTCGGAGCCTGCGGCCCGCTTGCCA
>FR890890.1:0-2662 GCA_000436875.1 Oscillibacter sp. CAG:155
CCGTATCGGTGGGCTCCTCCGTATCAGCGGGCTTCTCCGTATCAACGGGCTTCTCCGTGTCGGTGGGCTTCTCCACGTCAGTGGGGGTCTGGTTCGTGATCACATTTTCCACTGCCGGCTGTTCTGGCAAGGGCTCTTCTTCCTGCAACACATAATAGGTGTGGGTAATGGTTGTGCTGCCGGCACTCTTGCCGGTGACAAAGACGCCTTCATCGGTGACTTCCACCTTGGCAGTTTCTCCATTCTCCACTGTCCATGTGTCATCGTCAGGCGCACCTTCTGCGTTTTCCGTATAGCCATGGATCTCGGCAGTCTCTCCGACTTTTACAACAATGTCCGCCTCATCAGTTTCCTCTGCAAAAGCGCTGATGCTCATAAGGCTCATAGCCATGCTCACCGTCATCAGCAGAGCAAACACCTTTTGCAATTTCTTTGCCATTTTGTTCGTTCTCCTTCCATTTTGAAGATCGAATATATGGCGACTGGGCTGGCATGGCGTCTGCACGCGTTAGCCCCCTGGTTTTGCGTCCCGCCCTTTCGGGCGGTTTGCCCTTTACATATTTCTTTGTGCGGGTTCCCCGCACGGGTTTTCAGAGGTTATTCAGTCCTGCGGCCGCAGGACTGAGAAAAGGGTACCCTTTTCTCGCAATTTTCTCCCTTTTCGGTTTGCTCCAATGCGCTGTCTATCAGCAGCGCCAGCTCCAATGCACTTCGGAACGGCTCTTCCTGTCCGCCCTCCAGCCACGACACAGACCCCTGCCAGCTGGCATGGTACCGAAACAGAATCCGCACTGCAAACGTTCCCAGTTTCCCTTTGCGTGGGGGGCCCTGTGCGGAATCTCTCTCCTCCCGGCAAAAGACAGGCTCTGCCTGACCAAATGCCCGCTTGGCAGTAAAGGACTGCGGAAAGCGTATCTGCTCCAGCAGGTCCTCCACCACCTTGAAAAACTCCATCAGGCCCCGGACCTTCCGTCCCTCGCCAAGGCAGGGATGGCAGATCCAGCCGGAGAGAATCCGGTCTTCAAAGTCGTCCACACACACCAGAACCGTTCGGTATTCGTTCCCCCAAACTCGTTCCTGCACCCTCAGTCTCACCCCCTCTCCTGATTTATTTGCAGTATAGCACAGGAAGGTTACAAGACTGGTTACATTTTGCAAAAACACGTTCAAATGTTAATGGTTAATTTTCACAAAATTATCGTTCGCTTTTTTACTGTTCCGCGAATACGCATAGCGCTGTAAAGCAGGTTCCCTGGGGGCCGATGCCCTCCATGCGGTACTCCTGCCCATCCCGGAAGCCCCACAGCCGCAGTTCCTGGCCCAGGGTGGCCTCCTTGCTGTAATTGATGTAGAACTCCGTGGGCACCCGCTCCTGCAGGTCCTCCGGCAGGGCATCCCAGACGATGTCTCCGTAGTTGCCGCTGTACACGTGGCCGTTGCCGTCCAGGTCGGACCAGCGGATCATGCGGCTGCCCCGGTCCTCCCGTCCCTCTTTGGGCAGCAGCACCTTTTTGGGCTCCGGGCAGTCGATGGGCTTGTCACAGACTCCCAGCTTCTTGGCGGTGAAGGTCTCCGGCCGCATGATATGCCGGGTCTCTGGGTCCACCAGAATCCACTCGCTGCGGATGGATACGCACACCGCGCCGGTCTGGTCCGCCAACTCGTACACCCGCTGCATATGGGCGCCCTTGACCCCATTTTCCCAGGTAGAGATGTCCAGCACTTCCTGCGCCATGGGGCAGCGGTGAATCCGCACCGCCATCCGGGAGAGCAAAAACACCTCCCGCATGGAATAGAGCTTCTCGTGGGTCAGCCCCCGGGCATCGTAGTCATATCCGGCGAAGGCGGCGGCCTTGCTCAAAAACGTGGACACCCGGGCCCGCTGGTTCCGGTCGCAGTCCGCGAAGATCAGTTCCTCCTGACGGAAGTATCCGTCGTCCATCAAATACTGTTTGAAATCCTTCAAAATAACTCCTTTCCCCTGCCGGTTTCCGGCAGAGATGTTTATGTATTCCCATTTATGATAGCACGTTCCGCCCGCTTCCTCAAGCGGCAGAGGTTGACTTTTTCGCCGCCCGTGCTATGATAAAATTATCTATACAGAGGAGGTATCTTCCCATGAACAAGACTGTGATTGCAACTCCCAACGCCCCCGGTGCCATCGGTCCCTACTCCCAGGGCTGGACGGCGGGCGATCTGATTTTCACATCCGGCCAGATCCCCGTGGACCCCGCCACCGGCGCTATCGCTGAGGGTATCACCGCCCAGGCCGAGCAGAGCTGCAAGAACGTGGGCGCCATCCTGGCCGCCGCCGGGGTGGGCTTTGAGAACGTGGTCAAGACCACCTGCTTCCTGGCGGACATGGGCGACTTTGCCGCCTTCAATGAAGCCTATGCCAAGTTCTTCACCTCCAAGCCCGCCCGCAGCTGCGTGGCCGTGAAGGAGCTGCCCAAGGGCGTTTTGTGCGAGGTGGAGGCCATCGCCGTCAAGTAAACACCCCACGAAAAAAAGACCGCCGGATGGCGGTCTTTTTTTCATGCTCTTTTCACTTGCGCAGGAAAATAATACCTAAGGTATCCGGCCCGCAGTGGCAGAATACGGTGCAGCCGGCCCGGCTCTCGACGGTCTCCTGGAAGCGGCCGTCCGCCTCCAGAGCAGCTTT
>FR890890.1:2711-4295 GCA_000436875.1 Oscillibacter sp. CAG:155
GTGCGGCAGGTGTCCACAAGGAAAACCCGGCGGGTGTCGATGTCCGTCCGTCCGGCAAGCCGCTCCCGGACATAGTCCCCCACCACCTTCTCCATGGAGCCCCGGTACTTCTTGGTCACGGACATCTTGCCACCGATGACCTCCACGCAGGGATGGAGCTTGAGAAGGTTGGCGCCCAGAGCGGTGACGGCGGGACAGCGCCCGCCCTTTTTCATATAGTCCAGCCGGTCCAGGACGAAGCTGGTCTCCACTCGGGGGATCAGCTCCTCCACAAGGTTCAAAATCTCACTGACGGATTTGCCGGACTCTGCCGCCTCCGCGGCGGCCAGCACCAGTATGCCGTGGCCCACCGTCAGGTTGGCCGAGTCCACCACGTAGACCTCCGGCACCTCCTCCGCCGCCAGTTTGGCGTTTTGATAGCAGCTGGAAAACTGCATGCCGATGTTGAAATGGATGACCGCGTCATACCGCTGGGTCATCCGGCGGAACACGTCTTCATAGTCGGCGATATTGACGGCGTTGGTGGTGGTGATCTCGCCGCCGGCGTCCACATGGGCCGCGATGTCCTCAATGCGGATGTCCACGCCGTCCTGATACAGCCGCCCCGCCTTCACGATCCCCAGGGGGATGACCGTGATGTCATGCTGCTCCAGCAGGCTCCGGGGCAGGTCACAGGTGGAATCGGTGGTGATCTTGATCATGGGCAATATGCTCCTCCTTGCGGTCCGCGGGACCGTGTTCGTTTCTTTTCCCGTTTTTGGGGGTTCTTTTTGAAATCGATTATACCATAGCTTTGCCCGGAATTCCAGTCTTGCGCCCGTGAAAAAACGGCCGGGCAAGACGCCGCCCGACCGCGTTCTCTTTAATTGAGGTGAATGACCCGGGCAGAGAGCGCCTCGGCGTCGGCCTCGTCGTGGGTCACCAGCAGCACCGGCCGAAGCGCCGTCCGCTCCAGGATACACCCGGCCGCCCGGCGGCGGTTGTCCCCGTCCAGCCCAGTGAAGGGCTCGTCCAGGATCAGGGCGTCGAAGGGGGCCAGCAGCGCCCGGGCCAGCGCCAGACGGCGCTTCATGCCGCCGGACCACTCCCCCACCGGCTGCACACCGGTATCGGAAAGGCCCAACTCCCCCAGCAGCGCCAGGGCCGCCTCCTCATCAAAGACACCGCCCAGCGCAAAGCGGAGATTACCCCGCCAGTCCCGCTGTTCCAGCAGCCGGTCCTCCTGAAACACGGCGGAGAGCCGCCGCCCCTCCAGGTCCCGGACCGTGCCGCTGTCCGGCCGCTCCAGCCCCAGCAAGATCCGCAGCAGCGTGGTCTTGCCCGCCCCGGAGGGGGCCATGAGGCAGGTGACGCCGCTGCCCACGGTAAAGGTCACGTCCCGCAGAACTACCTGGCCGCCGTAGGCCTTGGAGATGTGGTCGAGTACCAGTTCCATTACGTTCCCGCCTTTCTCACCAGGGCGTCCACCGCCGCCAGAAACAGCCGCTCAAAAACCATGGACACCGCCACGATCACGGCAGTCCAGGCAAAGAGGTCCGGCGTCTGGAAATACACCTTGGCGGTGTAGAGCCGCTCGCCCACCGT
>FR890891.1 GCA_000436875.1 Oscillibacter sp. CAG:155
TTATATTATATTATATTATATTATATAAGGAGAGAATCACTATGGGATACAGCGCACGCCGCGGATTTACCAGCGGCAGTATGAGACCCACCGGCGCCCAGCGTCAGGCGGAGATGCAGCAGAAAATCCAGGAGATGCAGGCCAAGATGACTGCCGCTCAGGATGAAGTGGAGGCACGGGAGTTCACCGCCAGCGTCGGCGGCGGCGTGGTAGAGGCCAAGGTCAACGGCAAGAAGGAAGTCCTGGCGCTGACCATCAAGCCGGAGGCCGTGGACCCGGAGGATGTGGAGATGCTTCAGGACCTGGTGGTATCCGCTGTCAATGAGGCGCTGCGTCAGGCCAATGATGCCATGGAGCAGAGCATGAACGACATTACCGGGGGATTGAACCTGGGCGCGTTCGGCCTGTAAAGCATTTTCAAGAGCCGTTCCGCCGCTGTGCGGGGCGGCTTTTGTCGTAAAAAATGGGCCCCCAAAAAAATCTTCAAAATTTCATGAAAAACAGAGAAAATCCTCTTGACAGCAGAGGCTTTTTCTTTTATTATAAGTAAGTCCGCGGCAGAGGAAAGACCCTGCCTGCGGAACTGCGATGAACCGGGAGATTGCTCCGAATGGAGGTAACTTCCGGGGAGTATGTCCGATAATCGGGCGGCTGAGAAGGAATCTGTACGTTGCGTAGATCGCTGCGCCATGTTTGGATACCGGCCGTTGTGAGACGCCGGTATTTTTCATGAGCTGGAATGATACGCACGGTTAAGCGTATAGAAAAATTCTCTCGCCGTAGGTCGTCGAGACTGCGTGAAACTACCTACGAAATCAGGAGGAAACAAACCATGGCAGCACAAAAAGAAATGATCCGCATCCGTTTGAAGGCCTATGACCACCAGGTCATCGACCAGAGCGCAGAGAAGATCGTCGAGACCGCCAAGCGCACCGGCGCTGAGGTTTCCGGCCCCATCCCTCTGCCCACCAAGAAGGAAATCGTCACCATCCTGCGGGCCGTCCACAAATACAAAGACAGCCGTGAGCAGTTTGAGCGCCGCACCCACAAGCGCCTGATCGACATCACCAAGTCCTCCCCCAAGACGGTCGAGGCTCTGATGGCTCTGGAGCTGCCTGCCGGCGTTGAGATCGAGATCAAGCTGTAAAAGACGGTTTTCCACATCAATTGTTTGCTGTCCATGTCCGCCGACTTGCGAGGCGGACGGGTCATGTCGGCAGAGCAATGCGCCTGGGGACCCAACCCCGCCGTATCTAAGCCGACCAATAACCTTTAAGGAGGAACATACATGAAAGCAATCATCGGCAAAAAAGTGGGCATGTCTCAGATTTTTGACGAGAACGGCCATGTGATCCCCGTCACGGTTATCGAGGCGGGCCCCTGCGTGGTCACTCAGAAGAAGACTTCCGAAAAGGAAGGCTATGAGGCTGTCCAGCTGGGCTATGAGGACATTGCCGAGCGTAAGCTGTCCAAGCCCGAGATGGGCCACCTGAACAAGGCTGGCGTGTCTCCCAAGAAGTACCTGCGCGAATTCGACCTGGAGAATGCTGCTGAGCTGAACATCGGCGACATTGTCAAGGCTGATACCTTTAAGGTCGGCGATTTCGTGGACGTGACCGGCATCAGCAAGGGCCACGGCTACGCCGGCGTCATCAAGCGCCACGGCGCTCACCGCCTGAAGGAAACCCACGGTACCGGCCCTGTGCACCGGCACGCGGGCTCCATGGGCTCTTCCACCGATCCCTCCAAGATCTTCAAGGGCAAGATCGGTGCCGGCCACATGGGCGTTGATCAGGTCACCATCCAGAACCTGAGCGTTGTCAAGGTCGACCCCGAGCTGAATATGCTGGTGGTCTGCGGCGCCATCCCCGGCCCCAAGGGCGGTCTCGTGACCATCAAGTCCACCGTCAAGGTCCACAAGGTCAAGCAGGCCGGCGCTGACATCAGCAAGAACCCGCAGAAGGCTTCCGGCCGCAACCCGCAGAAGGCCTCCGCAAGAAATAAGTAAGAAAGGGGTGCTTAAATAATGTCTTCCATTAAAGTTTTGAACATGGCCGGCGCTGAGGTCGGCTCCATGGAACTGAACGACGCCATCTTCGGCATCGAGCCCAACAAGACCGTCGTCCACGAGGTCGTCAAGAACCACCTCGCCAACTGCAGACAGGGCACCCAGAGCGCTCTCACCCGCGCTGAGGTTTCCGGCGGTGGCCGTAAGCCCTGGCGTCAGAAGGGCACCGGCCACGCCCGTCAGGGCAGCACCCGTGCTCCCCAGTGGACTCACGGCGGCATCGTGTTTGCCCCCAAGCCCCGGGATTACAGCTATGTGCTGAACAAGAAGGTCAAGCGCCTGGCGCTGAATTCCGTTCTCTCCGCCAAGGTGGCTGA
>FR890892.1:0-2151 GCA_000436875.1 Oscillibacter sp. CAG:155
GAATGGGCGTCTTATCGACGTCCCGGTCCGGGACCATACTGCCGGAGGGGACGGGAACCAATTTGGAAAACATATCAGGCGGCCTCCTTTTCCTTGGATGCACCGGGCCGCAGGCGGCTCAGCGCAGAACGCAGCGTGGGGTTGTTGGTCAGCAGCATGACCAGGATCAGCACGATGGCGTACACCAGCATCCGGTAGTCGGAGAACTGGCGCAGGGCCTCGGGCAGGATGGTCAGCGCGGCCGCGGCGATCAGGGAGCCCCAGATGTTGCCCAGGCCGCCCAACACCACGAACACCAGGATCAGGATGGAGGTGTTGAAATCGAACTTGGAAGCCTGCAAAGAGGAGAAGTTCAGGCCATACAGGGCACCGGCGGCGCCTGCCAGGGCGGCGGAGGTGACGAAGGCCATCAGCTTGTACTTGGTGAGGTTCAGTCCTACGCTCTCAGCGGCGATGCTGTTGTCCCGCAAGGCCATGATGGCCCGGCCGGCCCGGCTGTCCTTCAGATTCAGCACCACGAAGAGGGTGATGAGCACCAGCACGAAGCCGGCGGTGAAGGTGGAGATGGTGGCGGTACCGGTGGCGCCCTGGGCGCCCTTGATGATGGCGATGCCCTCAGTCTCCAGGCCCAGGTCGGCGATGGACTTGTCGCCGGTGAGGTTCAGCGCCACATGGAGGCCATGGGAGTCCCAGCCAACCAGCAGGCAGTTGACCAGTTCCTTGATGATCTCGCCGAAGGCCAGCGTCACAATGGCCAGGTAGTCGCCCTGCAGACGCAGCACCGGGGTGCCGATGATCACGCCGGCCACGGCGGCCACAGCGGCGCCCATGATCATGGCCACCGCCAGGCGGAGGAGGTCGGAGGGGATGGCGCTTTGCAGGCTCATGGCAGCGATGACGCCGGAGAAGGCGCCCACGCTCATAAAGCCGGCGTGGCCCAGGCTCAGTTCGCCCAGGATGCCCACGGTCAGGTTCAGGGAGACGGCCATGGACATGTAGCAGCAGATGGGGACCAGCTGTCCGGTCAGAGACCGGGAGAGGCTTCCGGAATCCCGCAGGATCACAATGGCCACGAAGGCGATGACAACACCCAGGTAGGTGATGAGATTGGTGCGGGTGGAACGTTTCATAGATCCGATTTTCATTGCGCTCACCTCACACTTTCTCCGGCACATACCGACCCAGCAGGCCGGCGGGTTTGACCAGCAGAACCACGATCAGCACGGCAAAGACGATGGAGTTTGCCAAGTTCGTGGAGATGTAGGCCTTGGCCATGGCCTCGATGATGCCCAGCAGCAGTCCGCCCAGGAAAGCGCCGGGGATGGAGCCGATGCCGCCGAACACGGCGGCGGTAAAGGCCTTGATGCCGGGCATAGAGCCGGTGGTGGGCATCAGGGTGGGGTAGGAGGAGCACAGCAGCACGCCGGCGATACCCGCCAGGGCGGAGCCGATGGCAAAGGTCATGGAGATGGTGGCATTGACGTTGATGCCCATCAGCTGCGCGGCGCCCTTATCCTCAGAGCAGGCCCGCATGGCCTTGCCCATCTTGCTCATGCTGGTAAACGCGGTGAGGGCCACCATGATGACAAGGCACGCCACTACGGTCAAAATGGAGACATAGGGGATCTTCAGCGCGCCGCCGAAGAGGGAGAGGGAGCCGGAGATGATGGGGGTGTAGACCTTGGGAGCGGCGGACCAGATGAGCAGGGCCGCGTTCTGCAGGAAGTAGCTCACGCCGATGGCGGTGATGAGCACTGCCAGGGAGGGAGCGGACCGCAGGGGCTTGTAGGCAAGGCCCTCGATCACCACGCCCAGCACCGTGCAGACCAGCATGGCCAGGATGATGCTCACAATGCTGGGCAGGCCCAGATAGTTCATGGCGCAGAAGGAGATGTAGCCGCCCACCATGATGATGTCGCCGTGGGCGAAGTTGAGCATCTTTGCGATGCCGTAGACCATGGTATAGCCCAGGGCGATGATGGCGTACACGCTGCCCAGGCTGATACCGCTGATTAAATAAGAGAGAAATTCCATGAGACATATACCTCTTTATCTCTGGGATTGGATGGAATGGAAGCCTTCCATAGCAGAAATGCGGACGGAGCGGAGGTTCCGTCCAGATTTCCGCCATGGAGACGGCGGAACCGGCGG
>FR890892.1:2215-19730 GCA_000436875.1 Oscillibacter sp. CAG:155
CGCGGAAAGATCGGAAAACGCGATCAGGGCAGGACGTAGGTGCCATTCTCGATGACGAAAGCGGTGGGATCCTTGGACACTGCGCCGGAGGCATCCCAGGTCATGCCCTTGCCGGTGAGGCCGTCATAGGACAGAGTGGGCATCACGGGGATCAGAGCCTCGCAGATGTCGGCGGAGGACATGTCAGGGGTGCACTCGGCAGCTTCCAGAGCGGCCTTGAGGATGTACACGGCGTCATAGGCGTCAGCGGCGAACTGGTTGGGGGTGTCGCCGAACTCATCCTGATAGGCCTGAACGAAGGACTGGTTCTCCTCCAGGGTGGCGGAGAAGGGGGTCAGCAGCATGACGCCCTCGGCCAGGGAGGTGTCGAAGCCCTCCATGGTCAGAATGCCGTCCATGCCGTCCACGCCGAAGAAGGTGGGAGCATAGCCCATGGCATTGGCCTGGTTGAGGATGACGGAGGCGGGCTGGTAGTAGATGGGCAGGAACACCAAGTCGGCGCCGGCGGACTGGGCACCGGTCAGCTGCACGGAGAAGTCGGTGGCGGTGTCCTTGGTGAAGGTGCCCTCATAGACCACGTTCAGACCCTTGGCGGCAGCCTCGGTCACGAAGGTGTCGTGGATGCCCTGGGAGTAGGCGTCATCGTTGCGGTAGATGATGGCGATCTTGGCGTCGGGCATGTTCTCAGCCATGTAGTCGGCGGAGCTGCTGCCCTGGTTGGGGTCGGTGAAGCAGACCTGGAACACGTTGTCCTTGCCGTCGATGACGTCGGTGGAGGAGGCGGAGGGGGTCAGCATGAAGGTCCGGTCCGTGTTGGTCACCGCGGAGACCGCCTGGGCGGCACCGGTGGTGGTGGGGCCCACCAGCAGCTGCATGCCCCAGTCCATCAGCTTGTTGTAGGCGTTGACGGAGGTCTCACCGTCGGCCACATCGTCCTGGCTCTGGAGCTCAAACTTGATGGCGCTGTCGCTGGCGTTGATCTCCTCCACGGCGATCTTGGCGCCGTTGGCGACGGCCAGGCCGTAGATGGCGTTTTCACCGGTCAGGGGGCCGATGGTGCCGATCTTGAAGGTGGTGCCGGAAGCAGAATCATCGCTGCCGCTGGTATCCGCAGTATCGGAGTTGCTGCCGCAGGCAGCCAGGCCGAGCACCATGGCGGCGGCCATGACGAGGCTGAGTAACTTCTTTTTCATCGTTCGTTTCTCCTTTTGACAATGGAATTTATACAAAAAAACGGCCCCGCCTTTGGCGGAGCCGCATTTCTGTCCAAACAGTTATGCGCGCGTTCCCATCCAAGGCGTACGTTGTTTTCCAAAAATCACCAGGACCAATACCAGCGCCAGCAGGAAAATTACCAGAGCCAGATTGGATACCAGGTTCAGCAGGCCAATCAGGGTTACCAGGGTAATAATAATGGACGCCATAATAATGGCGTCCAGAATGGCGATAATGGCATTGTGAGAGGCAGACTGCGCGCAGGCAGAAGCGGCCGCAACGGTACGGGCAGAAGACGCACGCTGAGACATCATATCATCCATATGCATCTGCTTCATGGAAGACCGCATCATCGTGCTCAACTCCTTTTCCGCCCCCTCAAAAGGGGCCGCTCAAATAAGTTAGTCTTATTCTAGCGACTGGAACCGGAGTTGTCAATTGGAAAAAACGCCCGGCACAGCCGGAAAACTTTAGCGATTTACATGAATTTTTGTGCAATGCACACAAATTCGGCAGAGAAAGAGCCAGAGAGCCATCCCGGCTCCCGGAAAGCGGACAGAGTGAAAAAAGCGCTTTGGGCTTGTGTTTTTTTTCCAGCCGCCCTATAATGGAACAAACCAGTACCCATCTTCCGGCTGGAACTGAATATGGAGGGCGTATATGACGACGAGTGAGAAAAAGCAACTGATGGCCACCGCCTGCAAAGTGCGGATGGGTGCCATCAAGGGCGTTCACGCGGCCAAGGCCGGGCATCCCGGCGGCAGTTTGTCCGCGGCGGACCTGTTTACGTATCTTTACTTTAAGGAACTGCGCATCGACCCCAAGAATCCCAAGTGGGAGGACCGGGACCGCTTCGTGCTGTCCAAGGGCCACACGGCGCCGGGACTGTATGCGGCGCTGGCACTGCGGGGCTACTTCCCGGAGGAGGACCTGCTGACGCTGCGGCAGATCGGCAGCCATCTCCAGGGCCACCCCAACATGAACCTGACGCCCGGTGTGGACATGTCCACCGGCTCTCTGGGCCAGGGCGTCTCCACGGCGGCCGGCATGGCGCTGGCGGCCAAGTACCAGGGCAAGGACTGCCGGGTGTACACCCTGCTGGGCGACGGTGAGATCCAGGAGGGCGAAGTGTGGGAGGCATTCATGTTTGCCCACCACTACAATCTGGACAACCTGTGCGTCATCATCGACAACAACGGCCTCCAGATCGACGGCCGGGTGGAGGACGTCATGAGTCCCTATCCCATCCCCGAGAAACTGCGGGCCTTCGGCTTCCAGGTCTTTGAGATCAACGGCCATGACTTCGAGCAGATGGAGTCCGCCTTCAACCAGGCCCGTGAGACCAAGGGTGTCCCCTCCGCCATCGTGATGAAGACCGTCAAGGGCAAGGGCGTCAGCTACATGGAAAACCAGGCCGGCTGGCACGGCAAGGCGCCCAACGACGAGGAATTTGAGACCGCCATGAACGAGCTTTCCGCTCAGCTGGCAGAAGTGGAGGGAATGTAACATGGCAGACGTGAAGAAGATCGCCACCCGGGAGAGCTACGGCAACGCCCTGAAAGAACTGGGCGCGGAGCACGCGGACCTCATCGTGTTCGACGCGGACCTGGCGGGTGCCACCAAGACCGGCATCTTTAAGAAGGCATTCCCGGAGCGCCATTTCGACTGCGGCATCGCCGAGTGCAATATGGTCGCCGCCGCTGCCGGCGCCTCCACCATGGGACTTGTGCCCTTTGCCTCCAGCTTTGCCATGTTCACGGCAGGCCGGGCCTTTGAGCAGGTGCGCAACTCCATCGGCTATCCCCATCTGAACGTGAAGATCGGCGCTACCCACGGCGGTATCTCCGTGGGTGAGGACGGCGCGTCCCATCAGTGCTGCGAGGATTTCGCCCTCATGCGCTCCATCCCCGGCATGGTGGTCATGTCCCCTGCTGACGACGTGGAGGCCCGGGCCATGGTCCGGGCGGCCTATGAGTATGTGGGCCCCGTCTACATGCGCTTCGGCCGGGCTGGTGTGCCCGTGTTCCACGACGAGGCGTCCTACACCTTCCAAATCGGCAAGGGTGAGGTGCTGCGCCAGGGCACGGACGTGGCCGTCATCGCCAATGGTCTGATGGTGGCGGAGGCTCTGGCTGCCGCTGAGACGCTGGCCGGCATGGGCATCTCCGCCCAGGTCATCAACATGGCCACCATCAAGCCCCTGGACGAGGAGCTGGTGCTCCAGGCCGCCAAGACCTGCGGCAAGGTCATCACCTGCGAGGAGCACAGCATCATCGGCGGTCTGGGCGAGGCCGTGTGCAGCCTGCTCAGCGAGAAGTACCCCACTCCGGTGCGCCGCATCGGTGTCAACGACGAGTTCGGTCACTCCGGCCCCGCCGGCGCGCTGCTCAAGCAGTTCGGCCTCAGCGCGGAGCACATTGTGGAAGTGGCCAAGGACTTCTGCGGCAAGTAATCAGAACACGTTCAAAAAGCGAGCGTGCCGGAAGGCACGCCCGCTTTTTTTGTACATCTGATATCTTGGATTCAGTTGGCGTCCTCGTCCCGGGCCATTTCCCTGAGAACGCGGCACTGGATGGGGACCGCGCAGAGGATGGCGCAAAGATCGGATACCGGCTGGGCCAGTTGGACACCCAGCATCCCCAGGGCGTGAGAGAGAATCCACACCAGCGGCACGAAGAAGATGCCCTGCCGGGCCATGGCTAGAAACGTGGCAGGAACGGTGCGGCCGATGGTCTGGAGCATCATGTTGCTCATCACCACCCAGCCCTGGCAGAAGAAGGTGACGCACTGGAAACGCAGGGCGGAGGTGCCGTAGCGGATGACGTCCGGGTCATCCCGGAAAAGGGCGATCAGCTGAGGGGCAAAGATGAAGCCCAGAGCGCTCATGGCCAGCAAAAAGACAGTGGAGGTCTTGACGCAGAAGAAAAAGCCCTCCCGTACCCGGCGATAGAGGCGGGCGCCGAAGTTGAAGCCGCACACCGGCTGGAACCCCTGGCCGAAGCCGATCATGGCGGAGGCACCGAAGGTGGTGATCCGCTGTACCACGCTCATGGCGGCAATGGCGGCGTCACCGAAGGGGCCGGCGGCGTGGTTGAGGCAGATGGTGGCCACGCTGGCAAGGCCCTGCCGGGCCAGGGAGGGCAGGCCGCCCCGGATGATCATGGAGTAGTAGGGCCACTTGAGCTGGACCCGTGAGATGTGGATCTTCAGGTTCCCGCCCCGGGTGCAGCCGACGAGCAGCAGGCAGAAGCTGATGAACTGACTGATGATGGTGGCCCAGGCCGCCCCGGCCACTCCCATGTCGAATACGAAGATCAGCAGGGGGTCCAGTCCGATATTGAGCACTGCGCCGCTGGTGATGCCCACCATGGCGTAGGCGGCGCTGCCCTGGAAGCGCAGCTGGTTGTTCAGAACCAGCGAGGCGGTCATCCACGGAGCGCCCAGCAAAATCACCCGCAGATAGGCATTGGCGTAGGGCAAAATGGTAGGGGTGGCGCCCAGTAGGCTTGCCAGCTGGGACAGGAAGATCTGCCCCGCAAGGCAGATGAGGGCTCCGGCGGCCAGGGCGGAAAAAAAGCCGGTGGCGGCCATATTGGAGGCCTCCTCCAGGTTGTGTTTGCCCAACTCCCGGGAGATGAAGTTGCCGCTGCCGTGGCCAAAAAAGAATCCCACGGCCTGGATGATGGCCATCATGGAAAAGACAACGCCCACCGCACCGGTGGCGGCGTTGCTGTCCATCATGCCCACAAAAAAGGTGTCCGCCATGTTGTAGAAAGCGGTCACCAGCATACTGATGATACAGGGAAGGGCCAGGCGACCTACCAGACGGCCCACCGGCGCCTGGGTCATCTCCTGAAATTTCTGTTCCTGCTGCTCCCTCTGATCCTCCATGAATCGCACCTCTCCCGGCAAAACGGAAATCTTAACGTGATATGAACAGCTCTATTGTAGCATGGCACTGCGAAAAAGAAAAGGGGGCGCTGTGCCTGAAAACGCGGCGGTGCCGGTGCGTGTGGGGCAGCTGGGAAATGCCGCGGAATGGAGGAGATCCACAGGCGCCAAATCCGCTGCCTCCGCATAGGATGAAGCGTATCCCGCCGGCGGCAACATGCCCCGGGGATACAATTTCCAGGAAACGAGGGAATCGCTTTGCGTATCAATGAAGCTTACGAGCATACGGCCATGGCGTCCCGTGGGATGGACAGCGCCCCTTCCTGCCCGACCAGCGGCTGCGACCGGACGGTGGTCCAGTGCGTGGACATCAGCGCCCCGGTGACCCTGAGCCCCAACACCTCCATCGGCACGCCCACCGCCACCTGCCAGGGCATGCCGGCCGTCACCTGTACCACCGACGCCACAGGGACCTCCTGCGAAGTGGTGATGACCCAGCAGGTCTGCGTCTCCATCCCCGTGCAGTACAAGGTGGAGCTGACGCCCGGCCAGTCCGCCATCGCCTGCGCCGGCGACAGCTGCCAGACCGGTACGCCCGGCTGCGGCTGCGGCAAATAAGCGCACTTACCTAACGAGCCCTCCGTCGGAAAGGCGGAGGGCTTCCGCTTTTCCGGCGGGGACGGGCGGCGAAAGAGGGTTGCAAGTTTGGGGAAAAGCCGGTATACTGAATGGAAATTGAGTGCCCAAACGCGCATGGAAAGGATGAATCTTATGACCGCTTATCCCCAGATGACCGCACAGGAGCGGAAAGAGGAATACGCCCGGGTCCTGGGCCGCTTTGAAGAGCTCAAGGCCCAGGGCCTCAAGCTGAACATGGCCCGGGGCAAGCCCGGCAAGGAGCAGCTGGACATGGTGTCCGACATCTTCCATCTGATGCAGAATCCGGAGGACTACGTCTCCGACGGCATCGACATCCGCAACTACGGTGAGATGAGCGGCCTGCCCGCTGCCAAGCGGCTCTTCGCCGAGATCCTGGGCTGCCGTCCGGAGCAGGTGTTCGTGGGCGGCAACGCCAGCTTGCAGCTGATGTACGACACAGTCTCCAAGGCCTACACCCACGGTCTGCTCCACAGCCCCCGGCCCTGGTGCAAGGAGGAGAAGATCAAGTGGCTCTGTCCCGCCCCCGGCTATGACCGCCACTTCAAGATCACTGAGTCCTTCGGCTTTGAGATGGTCACCATCCCCATGACCGACGAGGGCCCGGACATGGACGCTGTGGAGATGGCCATTGCCGACCCGGCGGTGAAGGGCATGTGGAACGTGCCCAAGTACTCCAACCCCGACGGCATCGTCTACTCCGATGAGACCATCCGCCGCATCGCCTCCATGAAGCCCGCCGCACCGGACTTTTTGCTGATGTGGGACAACGCCTACTGCATCCACGAGTTCGAGGGGGACTATGTGCCCTTCCCGGATATTCTCAGCGAGTGCGCCAAGTACGGCAACGCCGACATGGTCTTTGAGTTTGCCTCCACCTCCAAGGTGACGCTGCCCGGCGCCGGTGTCTCCTGCTTTGCCTGTTCCGAGGACAACATGGCCTATATGGAAAAGCTCCTGACCGTCCAGGTCATCAGCTTCGACAAGGTCAACCAGCAGCGCCACGTCCTCTACCTCAAGGACAAGGCCCACACCCTGGAGCTGATGAAGCGCCACGCCGCCATCCTGGGTCCCAAGTTCCGCTGCGTGGTGGAGGGACTGGACCGCGAGATCGCCCCGCTGGGCATTGCCTCCTGGCGCCGTCCCAAGGGCGGCTACTTTGTCTCCCTCAATGCCATGCCCGGCACCGCCAAGCGGACGCTGGCGCTGTGCAAGGAGGCGGGCGTCACCATGACCGGCGCCGGCGCCACCTTCCCCTACGGCAAGGACCCCGCCGACAGCAACATCCGCATCGCGCCCTCTCTGCCCCCGGTGGCGGAGCTGGAGCAGGCGGTGGAGGTGCTGTGCACCTGCCTGAAACTGGCGGCACTGGAGAAGCTGGGCGTATGAGATATTTCGGCAGCGTATACCGTCCCCCTTCTGAGGCATACAGTCTCATCGTCCAAGTGACCTACGGGTGCAGCCACAACACCTGCGCCTTCTGCAGTATGTACAAGGAAAAGCACTTTGCTGTCCGGCCCCTGGAGGAGGTGCTGGAGGACTTCCGCATCGCCCGGGGCATTTACCGCCATGTGGAGCGGGTATTCCTGGCGGACGGCGACGCTCTGGTGCGCAAGGCCGAGGAGCTGTACGTCATCCTGGACACCGTGCGGGAGCTGTTCCCGGAGTGCCAGCGGGTCACCTGCTACGCCTCTCCCACCTCCATCCGCATCCGCACGGACGAGGAGCTGCGGACCCTGCGCGCCAAGGGACTGACCATGGTGTATATGGGCCTGGAGTCCGGGTGCGACGAGGTGCTCACGCTCATGCGCAAGGGTCACACCGCAGCGGACATCGTGGCCATGGGTCAGAAGGTCCGCAAAAACGGCATCGCCCTCTCCGTCACGGCCATCACCGGCCTGGGCGGCCCGGAGCTGCTGGAGCGCCACGCCGTGGAGACGGCGGAGGCTTTCAATGCCATGAACCCGGAGTATATCGGTATGCTGACGCTGATGGTGGAGCCGGGCACCCCGCTCTACGACTGGCTCCATGACGGCAGTTTCCAACTCCTCAGCCAGCCCCAGGTGCTGCAGGAGACCCGCCTTTTGATGGAGCATCTGGACAGCCCCGGCAGCGTGTTCCGGATGAACCACGCCTCCAACTATCTGGTGCTCAAGGGCACGCTGAATCAGGACAAGGACGCCATGCTGCGGACCATCGACGCGGCAGAGCACGACCTCAGCCGTCTCCGGCCGGAGGAGTGGCGGGGCCTTTGAGCCTTTGTGAAAAAGAAAAAAACGCCTCCGGGAAGACTGGTTCTTCCCGGAGGCGCTTTTTGCGTTATTGGGTGATATGCTTGAAGTTGCCCAGAGTCTCGTTGACGTTGGAGACGTAGGCGAAGGTGTCGGGAAACTCCCGGAGAACGCGGTGGAACTGCATGACCTGGCTGCGGTTGACCACGCAGATCAGCAGAGACTTGGGGGTGTCGGAGTACATGCCCTGGGCGGGCAGCACGGTAACGCCGTGGTGCAGGTCCTGGAGCAGCCGGGCGGAGAGCTCGTCGGCGTGCTGGGTGACCACCTCAAACTTCAGAGCGATCTTGAAGCCCTTCAAAATGCCGTCGCTGATGCGGGAGCTTAAGTAGCAGTAGATGAGGCACAAAATGACCGGCTCAAACTGATAGCCGTACACGAAGAAGGACAGCACCGCCACAGAGGCGTTGAGGCCGAAGATCACCCACACTAGGCTGGCCTCCGGATGGAGCTTATGAACCCAGGCGGCCACGATGTCCGTGCCGCCGGTGGAACCGCCCAGTCGGATCACCAGTCCATACACGGCGCCGCTGACCACGCCGGCGGCCACCGGCCCCAGAATTGCGGAGGAACCGGTGTCATAGGCGATGCCGCTCAGATCCAGCTTGCCCAGTCCCAGCGTCACGCCGGAAAAGACCAGCACGAACAAAAGGCTCTTGCGGGCAAAGTCCGCGTCCAGCTTGCGCCAGGCCAGCAAAATCAGAGGCAGGTTGATGACAAGGGATAAATAACCGATGCTTACATGGAACAGATATTGAATGATGGTGGCAAAGCCGTTGATGCCGGCGGGGGCGAAGGCGTTGGGGAACACGAAGAGCTCATAGCTCAGCCCCATGACGATAGCCAGCCCCACGATCGCCAGATAGCGCCCTGCCTGACCAGGAGAGTGATGCACGCAGAAAACTTCCTTCCCTTTGAATAGTCCGGGCCGCAGTATACGCCACTTTTCTCAAAAATGCAATCAAAAATTCAGGGTTTTCTCAAAAATGCAGGAAAATTTTCACTGCATGCAAAAATGCCGAGAAAAGTGCCGGCCTCCGGGGGAAAAAACGGGGAGAACGGCGCATCGTGCAGCGGAAATTCTGTACCCGTCATGACGCTGCCCCGGCGCCCTGCACCGTTTCTGTCCGACGCCAGGGGCAAAAAAACGCCGCCGTTCATCGGAACGGCGGCGGTCTGCGGGGCGATTTGACAGAGGGATTACAGCTTGCGCTGCTTTTCCGTGTCGCAGTAGGCGCAGCGATAGGTGTGCTTAACGGGGTCGCTGAGCAGGAAGATGGCGTCCAGCTGGGGCTCCGCCACGGTGATGCAGCGGGGGTTCTTGCAGTGGATGATGTTCACCAGCTTCTGAGGCAGTTCCAGATGCTTCTTGGCCACCCGCTGGCCGTTGCGGATCACGTTGACGGTGATGTTGGGGTCAATGTAGCCCAGCACGTCCAGATCCACTTCCATGGGAGAGTCGATCTTGATGATGTCCTTTTTGCCCATGCGGTCGCTGCGGACGTTCTTGATGATGGCCACGGAGCAGTCCAGCTCGTCCAGATGGAGGTACTTGTAGATGTCCATACTCTTGCCGGCCTGGATGTGGTCCAGGACCACGCCGTTTTGGATGCTGTCGATATTCATAAAATCCAGTTCTCCTTTCCTCATACCTGGACACCCAGCAGCTTCATAATCAGGGCCATCCGAATGAACTTGCCGTTTTTCACCTGTTTCCAGTAGCAGGCCCGGGGGTCCTTGTCCACGGAGACGGTGATCTCATTGACACGGGGCAGGGGATGCAGAATGGCCAGGTCGGACTTTGCGGGAACCAGCTTCTCCGGGTCCAGCACATAGGTGTCCTTCAGACGGATATAGTCGGCCTCGTTGAAGAACCGCTCCTTCTGGACGCGGGTCATATAGAGAATGTCCAGCTGGGGCATGGCGTCCTCCAGGCTGGCGGTCTCCTCGTAGGGCAGGCCGTTGCGGTCCAGGACGTTCTCCTTGAGGTACTCGGGCATCTTCAGCTCGTCGGGGGAGATGAAGACGAACTTGATGCCGCTCTGACGGCTCAGGGCGTTGACCAGGGAGTGGACGGTGCGGCCGAACTTCAGATCGCCGCAGAAGCCGATGGTGAAGTCGTTCAGGCGGCCCTTCTCCCGGTGGATGGTCAGCAGGTCGGTGAGGGTCTGGGTGGGGTGGTTGTGGCCGCCGTCACCGGCGTTGATGATGGGCACCTCGCTGTACTGTGCGGCGGCGTAAGGCGCGCCCTCCTTGGGGTGGCGCATGGCGATAATGTCGGCGTAGCAGCTGACGGTGTGGATGGTGTCGCCCACGGTCTCACCCTTGGCGGTGGAGCTGGACATAGCCTCGGAGAAGCCCAGCACGCTGCCGCCCAGCGCCAGCATGGCAGACTCGAAGGAGAGGCGGGTGCGGGTGGAGGGCTCGAAGAAGAGGGTGGCCAGCTGCTTGTGAGCACAGACGGACTGGTACTTGACGGGGTTTGCGATAATGTCCTCGGCGGTGGCGATCAGCTGATCGATTTCCTCCACGGACAAGTCGGTGATGTCAATGAGGTTTCTAGGCATGGAGTTCTCCTTTCGGAATATGATCTCGCCCCATAGGGCGGGGAAAACGGTTGTGGCAGGCACACTCCTTCTCCCCGCCGCACAAGTGTGGTGGGGAGAAGGAGAAATAAACGGAGCGGATGGAGCTTTCGGCGCCAGCCGGAAGCGGAATGAGTGACGTTTATTTCGACGTGATCCAGCTCTCGTCAGAGGGATCAGCCCGGAACTTCTTCAGGCGATCGATGTCCTCGGGGCGGATCTTGCCCTCCTCAGCGGCCACCTCGCAGACGGCGTCGAAGTTGGAGAGGGAGTAGTTGGTGACGTTGGCGGCCGCCAGGCGGTCCAGGCCCTTCTGCAGGCCGTAGGTGAAGATGGACACCACGCCCAGCACCTGGGCGCCGGCCTCCCGCAGGGCCTCCACCACTTCAATGCAGCTGCCGGCGGTGGAGATCAGATCCTCCACCACAACCACCTTCTGGCCCGGCTCCAGCTTGCCCTCGATGCGGTTGCCCCGGCCGTGGTCCTTGTTGCCGGAACGGACATAGCCCATGGGCAGGTCCATCAGATGGCCCACGATGGCGGCGTGGGCGATGCCGGCGGTAGAGGTGCCCATCAGGACTTCCACGTCGGGATAGTGCTCCCGGATCAGCTCCACCAGACCCTGCTCCACCTGGGTGCGGACGGCAGGGGCGGTGAGGGTCAGGCGGTTGTCGCAGTAGATGGGGCTCTTGATGCCGCTGGCCCAGGTAAAGGGCTGATCGGGGCGCAGAAAGACCGCGCCGATGGACAGCAGGTCATGGGCAATTTCGTGTTCCAGATTCATATTTAAATCCTCCTTGTGAAAATACAATCGAGAGCGGGGCACTTAGCCCAGGAAGTCCTTCATGGCCCGGCGGTAGGCGGCCACGGGGTCCTCGGCTTGGGTGATGGGACGGCCCACCACGATGTAGTCGCAGCCGGACTTGCCCGCCTTCTCCGGAGTCATGATGCGCTTCTGGTCTCCGGCGGCGGAGTCGGCAAAGCGGATGCCGGGGGTGACGGTGACGAAGGCGTCTCCGCAGCGCTCCTTGACGAGAGCGGCCTCCAGAGGAGAGCACACCACGCCGTCCAGGCCGCTCTTGGCGGCGTTCTGGGCGTAGGAGAGCACGGTCTCAGCCATGGGGGTGTCGATGAGCAGCTCATTTTTCAGCGCCGCGGCATCGGTGGAGGTCAGCTGGGTGACGGCGATCAGGATGGGGCGGGAGCCGTCAGGCCGGGTGAGGCCCTCCAGGGCGGCCTTCATCATCTCAGAGGCGCCGGCGGCATGGAGGTTCACCATGTCCACATCCAGGCGGCTGAGCACTGCCATGGCCCGTTTGACGGTGTTGGGGATATCGTGGAGCTTCAGGTCCAGGAAGATCTTGTGGCCCCGGGCCTTGATGTCCCGGACCACCTGGGGGCCCTCAGCGTAGAAGAGCTCCATGCCGATCTTCACGAAGGGCTTTTCCCCGGCGGGGAACTGGTCCAGGAAGGAGAGGGTCTCCTCACGGGTGGGGAAATCCAGGGCGATGATCACGTCTTTTGCGCTCATAGCAAACAAATCCTTTCTCTTGAAATTCAGGGTTTGGGGAGGGTCAGCGGTGGGCGGCACCGGTGAGTTCTGCGATGCGCGCTGCGCCCAGATGCTCACAGACCCGGGGCAGCTGCTCCACGATGGTCTTGCAGGCGTAGGGGTCCCGGAGGTTGGCGGCGCCGATCTCTACAGCGGAGGCGCCTGCCATCATCATCTCACACACATCCTCGGCGGAGCTGACGCCGCCGCAGCCAATGATCGGGAGCTTTACCGCCTCGTACACGTCCCACACCATCCGCACCGCCACCGGGAACACGGCAGGGCCGGAGAGACCGCCGGTGCGGTTGGCCAGCAGGGGGCGGCGGGACTTCAGGTCGATCCGCATGCCCAGCAGGGTATTGATGAGGCAGATGCCGTCAGCGCCTGCGTCGGCGCAGGCCCGGGCGATCTCCGTAATGTCGGTGACGTTGGGGGTGAGCTTCATGAAGACCGGCTTTTTCGTCACGGCCTTCACCGCCCGGGTCACCTCGGCGGCGGCGTGGGGATCACAGCCGAAGTTCTTGCCGCCGGCGTGGACGTTGGGGCAGGAGATGTTCACCTCCAAAATCCCCACGTTTTCACAGGCGTCCAGCTTGGCGCAGTTATCGGCGTACTCTGCCAGGGAGAAGCCGCCCACGTTGGCCACCAGGGGACCCTGGAAGAGACGGGCCATGTTGGGGATCTCCTGGGCGATGACGGCATCGATGCCGGGGTTCTGGAGACCCACGGCGTTGAGCATGCCGGAGGCGGTCTCAGCGATGCGGGGCTGGGGATTGCCCAGGCGGGCCTCGCCGGTGGTGCCCTTGAAGGAGAAGCTGCCTAAGAGGTTCAGGTCATAGAGCTCCGCATACTCCCGGCCGTAGCCGAAAGTGCCGGAGGCGGGGATGACGGGGTTTTTCAGCGCCACGCCCGCAAGGGAAACGGAGAGGTCTACCATACGATCTCCTCCTTATAGAGAATGGGGCCGTCCTTGCAAACCCGCTTGTAGCCGTCCACGGTGGGCACGGTGCAGCCCATGCAGGCGCCGAAGCCGCAGCCCATCCGGGCCTCGAAGCTGAACTGGCCGCCGGTGAGCTGAGGCAGCTGGTGGACAGCCTTCAGCATGGGCAGGGGGCCGCAGGCATACACATAGTCGCAATCCGGCAGAGCACGGATGCAGTCGGTGACAAAGCCCCGGGTGCCCATGCTCCCGTCCTCCGTGGCCACGGAGAGGGAGCAGCCCAGAGCGGCGAATTCCTCCAGATAAAAGGTATCCTTGGCGGTGCGGAAACCCAGTGCCACCGTGGGGGTGACGCCGGCGTCCAGCATCCGCCGGGCCAGACCGTAGAGGGGGGCGATGCCGATGCCGCCGCCGGCCAGGACCGGGTGGGAGCCGGACTTGGAGAGGTCGAAGCCGTTTCCGAGGCCGGAGAGCACGTCCAGCTCCGTGCCGGGCACGCAGCGCACCAACTCCCGGGTGCCCTCGCCCACCACCTTCACCAGCAGCATCAGGGCGCCTTCTTCGGTCCAGTTGCAGATGGAGATGGGGCGGCGGAGGAATTTCCCGGGCAGCTCGAGGTTGACGAACTGTCCCGGTGCGGTGATGGCGGAGGTGTCGCCGGAGAGGACCAGCTCATAGGTGTCCGCTGTCAGCTGCCGGGTGTGTTCCAGAGTAAACCAGGATTTTTTCATCACATGTCCTCCTTTTCATGGACATAGACCAGGTTGCCGCCGCACAGCGTCATGTAGATGCCGGCGGAAACGCCCCAGCCGTCGAAGGGGGTTGCCTTCCCCAGGGAACGGAAGTCGGCGGCGCTGATGACGTGGGGGTCGTCCAGATCCAGCACCGTCAGGTCAGCCGGCTGGCCCTCGGCGATCTCACCGCCGGGCAGGCCGAAGATCCGGCGGGGCCGGACGCACAGCCGGTCCAGCAGCAGCTCCAGAGACACAATGCCGGTCTGCACCAGCTGGGTGTAGAGCACGGGGAAGGCGCACTCCAGACCCACGATACCGTTGAGGCTGCCCCGCAGGCCTCCGGACTTTTCCTCCGCACTGTGGGGGGCGTGGTCGGTGGCGATGCAGTCGATGGTGCCGTCCAGCAGGCCCTCCAGCAGGGCATCCCGATCCGCCGCGGAGCGGATGGGGGGATTCATGCGGAAACGGCCGTCGTCCTGGAGATCCTCGTCGCAGAGCACCAGGTAGTGAGGACCGGTCTCGCAGGTGACGGGGAGCCCCTCCGCCTTGGCCTGCCGGATGAGGGCCACGGACTCCTTGGTGGAGATGTGGCAGACGTGGTAGCGGCAGCCGGTCTCCCGGACCAGTTGGAGATCCCGCTCCACCTGACGCCACTCGCTCTCCGGATTGTTGCCGGTGAGGCCGTGGGCTTTGGCATAGGCGCCGTCGTGGACGCACCAGCCCTTGGTCAGCAGCGACTCGTCCTCACAGTGGGCCACGATGGGCTTGTCCAGTTCCTTGGCAAGGGTCATGGCCTGGCGCATCCGCTCCTCGGACTGGACGCCCCGGCCATCGTCGGAAAAGCCGGGCACATCGTCGGACATGGCCCTGAGATCTGCCAGCTCCGCGCCCTGTTCGCCCCGGGTGATGGCGCCGTAGGGGTAGACATGGACCCGGGCGCTGCGGTCAATGGCCCGCAGTTCCTCGTCCAGCGCCTCCCGGCAGTCGGGCACGGGCTTGAGGTTGGGCATGGCGCACACGGCGGTGTAGCCGCCTGCCGCCGCTGCGGCCGTACCGGCGGCAATGGTCTCCTTATAAGAAAAACCAGGCTCCCGAAGATGGACATGGACATCAACGAAACCTGGCACCAAAAGCCGCTCATTTAATTCAATTACGGAAAAGCCCTTCCGGGGAAGAGAGGGGGAAATGGAAACAATACGGCCGTTGCGGACGGCAACGTCCATCTGGTGAAAGCCGCCATTCCGGAAAACGGAACCGCCGGTCAGCAGGTAATCCATAAAAAAACTCCTTCCTCTGTCAATTCATTCGACATATTATATTATCGGAAACAGAGCCTGCTGTCAACCGCTTTTCCAGGGAGAACGGCACAAAAAATTGCGTCCGCCGGGCCGGGGTTTTGGAGACCGTCCGCAGACAGGTGCCCCGCTGCGAATCAGGGCGGTGTGTTTTCAGCGGCAGCGCATTTGTGCCGCACAAATGTCCTGACGCAGGGGCTGTTATCTGCCTGCAGCATTTTGCCTGCTTACGGTATTAAAAAAGAAGAACACCCTTACAGATGTCCTTCTTTTTTGGTGCGCGAGGCGGGACTTGAACCCGCACGTCCGTAATGGACACTAGAACCTGAATCTAGCGAGTCTGCCAATTCCACCACTCGCGCGTAACGATATGAACTTCACCCCGTCGGGGGGACCCATCGGAGATTGCTCTCCGATGGGATTTGGTGCGCGAGGCGGGACTTGAACCCGCACGTCCGTAATGGACACTAGAACCTGAATCTAGCGAGTCTGCCAATTCCACCACTCGCGCGTATGATGAACGGCGTCCCTTCCGGGAACCGGACTGGTGCGGCTGACGGGATTTGAACCCACACGTCGATTCGGACACCAGCACCTCAAGCTGGCCTGTCTACCAGTTCCAGCACAGCCGCAAATTTGTTGCTCCCCGGAAAAGACTGCTTGATTATTATAGCTAGAACACGGAAGAATGTCAACCGTTAATTTTCGTTTTTCTCAAAAATTTTTCAAAAACTTTCCGCTGCCGGCAAAAGACGCCGCCGGCAGCGGAAAGCGGGGCTTTACTTGCGCTGCTCCATGGGGATATAGCTGCGGTGCTCCTCCACGCACTCGTACCGGGGGCGGATCAGCTTGCCGCCCACACTGAGTTCCTCCATCCGATGGGCGCTCCAGCCGGAGATCCGGGCCACGGCAAAGAGGGGGGTGTAGAGTTCCATGGGAAGCCCCAGCATCTCATAGACAAAGCCGCTGTAAAAATCAATATTGGTGGAAAGGGCCTTTTTGTGCTGACGCTCCATCAGCAGGGCCTTGCCCACTTTCTCCACATTGGCGTACAGGGCAAGTTCCTCCTCCCGGCCCTTTTCCGCAGCCAGGTGATGCACGTAATCCCGGAAGACCTCGCACCGGGGGTCTGTCTTGGTGTACACCGCATGACCCAGGCCGTAGATGAGGCCGCTGCGGTCGAAGGCCTCCTTGTTGAGCATCTTGGTGAGGTAATCCGCCACGCAGCCCTCGTCGTTCCAGTCCTTGACGTGGGTCTTGATGTCGTCCATCATGGCCATGACCTTGCTGTTGGCACCGCCGTGACGGGGCCCTTTCAGAGAGGACATGGCTGCCACGATGGCGGAATAGGTGTCTGTACCGGAGGAGGTGACCACATGGTTGGTGAAGGTGGAGTTGTTGCCGCCGCCGTTGTCTGCGTGGAGGACCAGGGCCACGTCCAGCGTCCGGGCCTCCAGCTCCGTGTAGCTGCAGTCCTCCCGCAGCATCCGCAGAAAGTTCTCTGCGGTGGACAGCTCCGGCTTGGGCACGTGGATGAAAAGGCTGTTGCCCTGGCTGTACCGCCAGGCCTGGTAGGCGTAGATGGCCAGCACCGGCATGTTGCTCATCAGCTGGAGACACTGACGCAGCACGTTTTCCAGGCTGATGTCATTGGGCTTGTCGTCATAGCAGAACAGGGTCAGAATGCCCCGCTGCATGGTGTTCATCAGATCCCGGGGCGGCGCCTTCATGATGACGTCCCGGAAGAAGTTGGTGGGCAGCGTCCGGTAGGAGGCAAGCTGCACGCAGAAATCCCGCAGCTGATCCTCCGTGGGCAGTTCACCGAAGAGCAGCAGATAGGCGGCCTCCTCAAAGGCAAAGCGCCCCCGGCTCTCTGAGCCGGTGACGATGTCCCGGCAGTCGATGCCCCGGTAGTAGAGAACGCCGTCGGTGGGAATGATATGTTCCCCCTCTGTGACATCGTAAGACTGGATCTCCGCCACCCGGGTCAGGCCCGTCAGAACGCCCCGGCCGTCCTCGTCCCGGAGTCCCCGCTTGACGTTGTATTCCTTATACAGCTTGGGGTCGATGTAGTTTTTCTTCTCCCACTGCTGCTTGAGCGCCAACAGCTCAGGGGTGATCTCACAGTACGTGTTCTCACGGTTTTCCTTCCAGATCATGGCGGTGTGCTCCTTTCGGCCCGGTGGTGTGGGGAACTTGATTTCTGCAATTCTAGCACAACAAACATGCATATTCAAGAGCTGCAATGTAAAATTTCAAAAAACAAGAGGGCGTTTTTGAATTATCGAATACAAAAACTTGCATTTTTGCGTGTGACAGGAAAACGGCGCGCCCTCCCACAGGAGGGCGCGCCTG
>FR890892.1:19758-27737 GCA_000436875.1 Oscillibacter sp. CAG:155
GAAAGACAGCGGGCAAACGCCGCTTTACAGCTGATCCAGCGTGGCGGCGATGGGGTCCGTGATGACCAGATCGGCGGAGAGATCCCGGGCCACGGGGGACTTGTTGATGAGGACCAGATGGCGGCCCCGGTAGTAATTGATGAGACCTGCTGCGGGCCAGACGTTCAGCGAGGTGCCGCCGATGATAAGAAGGTCCGCCTCGGAAATCAGCCGGATGGACTCGTTGAGTGTGTTCTGGTTGAGGCTCTCCTCGTAGAGCACCACATCCGGCTTGATGGTGCCGCCGCAGCTGCACCGGGGGATGCCTTCGGTGTGGAGGATATAGTCCAGATCATAGAATTTTCCGCACTTTTCGCAGTAATTGCGGTGGACGCTGCCGTGGAGCTCCAGGACGTGCTTGCTGCCAGCGGCCTGATGGAGGCCGTCGATGTTCTGGGTGATGACGGCTGCAAGCTTCCCCTCCTGCTCCCACTGGGCCAGCTTGCGGTGGGCGGCGTTGGGCTTGGCGTCGGGGGCCAGGAGCTTGGCCCGGTAGAAGCGGAAAAATTCTGCGGGGTTGCTTTCATAGAAGGTATGGCTTAAAATCACTTCAGGCGGATAGTGCCACTGCTGGTGGTAGAGACCGTCGGTGCTGCGGAAATCCGGGATGCCGGACTCCGTGGAGACGCCGGCCCCGCCGAAAAAGACCATACTGCGGGAGCTGTCCACCAGATCCTTGAGTTTTTGGACTGCTGCTGTCATAAAAATCCCTCCATTTCCAAAAAGGAGCACTGTGTCATGAACATTCAGATTTTCGGATCGTCCAAATCCTTTGATACCAAAAAGGCGGAGCGGTGGTTCAAGGAGCGCCGCATCAAGTATCAGTATATCGACATCCTTTCAAAAGGATTATCCCCCCGGGAGTACCAGTCCGTCAAGCAGAAAGTGGGCTTTGACGCACTGGTGAACACCAAGTGCCGGGCCTATGAGGAGCTGTACATGGCCTATATCACGCCGGATGCCAGGGAGGAAAAACTTTTGATGTACCCGGAGCTTTTCAATGTGCCCATCGTCCGCAACGGCAAGGAGGCCACCGTAGGCTACTGTCCGGATGTTTGGAGTCAGTGGACGTGAAATTCCTGCAAAACCGCCTGTATTCCCCAATAAAAAGGTGTAAAATGGGTAAAATGGAAGCGCCGCCCAGCAATCGTCCGGGCGGCGCAGGCAAATTTCAAACGAAAGGAGGAGAGCTGCCATGGATCGTCCGCTGCCGCAAAACCGCTTTCTGCGGGGAATCTATCTGATGGTCCAGCGCTACCTGCGGCATAACGTGGGGATTCAGAGTGCGGCGCTGGCTTTCTATCTGCTCTTCACCCTTTTTCCGCTCATGATCTTCATCAGCGCACTGTTGGGATTGCTGGATCTGAACGTGGTGGGGATTCTGGAGGCCCTGCGGGAGATTTTGCCGCGGGAGATCCTGGAGTTTATCGGGATGTATCTCACCTACGTGAGGGAAAACCCCAGTCCCCAGCTGCTGCTGTTTGGACTGTTTTTCTCGCTGTATTTCCCCATGCGGGCCGCCAACGCTCTGATGCGCTCCGTGCGCACGGCGTATCATCTGGGCCCGCCCCGGCGGGCCTTTGTTCACCAGCTCAAAGGCCTTTTGTATACGGTGCTGCTGATTGTGGCCATCGCTGTGACGCTGACGCTGATGACGGTGGGGGACCGGCTTTTGGGATACGCTGTGGAAAACTTTCCCCTGCCGCTTTTTGTGGCGGGGCTGTGGTCCCGGCTCCGGTTCCCGGTGGCCGGTACGGTGGGCTTTTTTGCCCTCTTCTTTCTCTACGCACTGTCCCAGGACGGGCGCCAGCCCTGGCGGAACCTGTGGCCGGGGACGCTTTTTTCCCTGGCGGCGTGGATGGCGCTGTCCTTTTGTTACTCGGTGTATGTGGATAACTTTGCCCACTACTCCATTTTATATGGGTCCATCGGTACCGCCATCGTGCTGCTGATCTGGCTGTATATGAGCTCTGTGGTGCTCATCATGGGCGCGGAATTCAACGGAACGCTCATCAGCCTGCGGAAAGAGCGCACGGCGTAGGGTGCCGGGGCGGCAAAACGTAAACGTTTTTTGAATCCCGGGGCCCTTCTCTTTACTTTACTGGTGAAATCTTCTACAATACACGTATTCTGGAATATACCGAAAGGAAGGAACTGCTTTGATGGAAGAAAAACTGCAGGAATATGCCCGGCTTCTGGTGCGGGTGGGCCTGAACATCCAGCAGGGACAGACACTGGTGATCTCCTCTCCGGTGGAGTGTGCCTATTTTGCCCGGCTGTGTGCGGCGGAGGCCTATGCTGCCGGATGCAAAGAAGTGGTCATGAACTGGCATGACGACGCCCTGGGCCGGATGAAGTATCTCTACGCCGACGGTGCGGTATTTGACGACGTGCCGCTGTGGCGGCGTCACTTCTTCAACGACTATGCCCAGGAGGGTGCGGCGTACCTGGCCATCTCTGCTTCGGACCCGGAGAACCTCAAGGGCGTGGACGGCAGCCGCATCGTCCGGGCCCAGCAGGCCAGCGGCAAGGCCCTCAAGGAGTTTGACCGGCTGCAGATGTGCGGCGGCTTCCCCTGGTGCATCGCCTCCATCCCCATCCCCAGCTGGGCAAAGACCGTCTTCCCCGGGGACGGGGAGGAGCGGGCCATGGAGCGGCTGTGGGATGCCATTTTCCGGGCCGTCCGCATCAGCGGGGATGGCAAGGCAGTGGAGAAGTGGCAGGCCCATCTGAAAACTCTCCACGCCCGGATGGAAAAGCTCAACGCCCTGAAATTCAAGTCCCTCCATTACACCAATGCCCTGGGCACGGACCTGACGGTGGAGCTGCCGGAGGGCCATATCTGGGAGGCCGGCAACGATGTGACCCTCTCCGGCCAGGAGTATATCGCCAATATCCCCACCGAGGAGCTGTTCACCTCTCCGCTGAAAACCGGTGTCAATGGTGTGGTGTACGCCTCGCTGCCCCTGGTCCACGACGGCAACATCATCGACGGGTTCCACTTCGTGGTCAAAGACGGCAAGATCGTGGAGGCCCGTGCCCGGCAGGGCGAGGAGACGCTGAAGGCAGCCATCTCCGTGGACGAGGGCGCCGGCTATTTCGGCGAGGTGGCCCTGGTGCCCTATGACAGCCCCATCTCCAACCAGAAGATTTTGTTCTATAACACGCTCTTTGACGAAAATGCCGCCTGCCATATCGCCTTCGGCGAGGCATATCCCTGCCTGGAAGGCGGACAGCAGATGACCAAGGACGAGCTGAAAGCCCGGGGCCTCAACGACTCCATCACCCATGTGGACTTCATGGTGGGCACGCCGGACCTGCGGATCGTAGGTACCACCCATGACGGCCGGGAGATCCCGGTGTTTGAAAACGGCAACTTTGCCCAAGGCTTCTGAACCGGGGACAAAACCCGGCTGAGACTGTGGGATATGCTTTGCAAATAGAGAAAGGAGCAGCAACCATGACTTATCAACTGCGCACCAGCGATGCATCCGCCCTGATCTGCCCCGGCGCCGCCGTGACCGGCGACGTGGTGCTGGGCAAGGGCGTGAGTATCTGGTACAACGCCGTCCTTCGGGGTGACGAGGGAACCATCACCGTGGGGGAGGACACCAATATCCAGGACTGTGCCGTCCTTCACGAGGCCACCACCGTGGGCCGGGGCTGCACCATCGGCCACGGTGCCATCGTCCACGGCTGCACCGTGGGAGACAACACCCTCATCGGCATGGGAGCCACGGTCCTCAACGGGGCCCGGATCGGCAGCAACTGCATCGTGGGCGCCGGAGCGCTGGTCACCGGCAAGATGGATGCTCCCGACGGGGCCATGATCCTGGGCAGCCCCGCCAAGGTGGTGCGCCCTCTGACCGAAGAGGAGATCGAGAGCAACCGGGAGGCCTGCCGCAGCTATCTGGCGGCGGCCCGGCTCTGCCGGGAGGAGAGCGGCTGCTGAGGGCAAAGTGACGAAAGCGGCGGGGGAAGGGCCTGCGCTTTCGGCGGATTCACCTCTTGCGCCCGGAGGGCCGGGCGGGTATACTGGCATCCTGATTTCATAGAGCCCGACGGAGCGTTTCCACTTCGCCAGGAAGGAGCCAGTTTTTCATGACACTGCGATTTTCCCCCCAGACCCGCCGGGTCTTTCACCTCTCCCTGCCCATTTTCGCGGAGCTGCTGCTGCAGCTGCTGGTGGGCAATGTGGATCAGTTCATGATCTCCCCCTTCGGCACGGCCGCCGTGTCCGCCATCGGAAACGGCAACCAGGTAATGAACGTAGTCATCATCGTGCTGGAGACCATGAGCGCCGCCACCACCATCCTCCTGACCCAGCACATCGGTGCCGGGAAGAAGGGAGAGGCCTGCGACGAGATTGCCACCGTGGGCGTGGCGGTCAGCGGCTTTTTCAGCCTTCTGATGGGCTTGATTCTGCTGCTGGCGCCTCACGTGATCTTCACCCTCCTGCGGACCCCGGCGGAGGCGTTTGACGGCGCCTGCCTCTACACCCGCATTGTAGGCGGGGCCGTGGTGCTTCAGGGGCTCTACATCGAGCTTTGCGCCGTGCTCCGAAGCTATACGCTGCTGCGGGAAGTGGTGTGCGTCTCCGTGGTGATGAACCTCATGAACGTGGCGGGCAACGCCATTCTCATCAACGGCTGGCTGGGCCTTCCCCGGATGGGGGTGGCGGGGGCCGCCACGTCCACCTGCATCAGCAAGGCGGTGGGCCTTGCGCTGGTGCTGTGGACGCTGCACCGCAAGTGCGATGTGCGCTTTTCTCTCCGGTATCTCCGGCCCTTTCCCCTGCACACCTGCCGCCAGCTTCTGATGATCGCCATGCCATCCGGCGCGGAGTCGCTGTCTTACAACGTCTCCCAGATCATGATCCTGCGCTTTATCAACCTCATGGGAACCACCGTCATCGCCACCAAGGTCTACGCCAGCATGCTGGCAAACGTGGCGTACGTGTACGCCATCGCCGTGGCCCAGGCCACTCAGATCCTGCTGGGGTATCTGCTGGGTGCCCGGCGGCTGGAGGAAGTGAACCGCCGTGTCTGGTCCACGGTCCGTATCGCCCTGGTGGTGTCGGAACTCCTGACACTTTTGATTTTCCTCTTCTGTGACCCCATTTACAATCTCTTCACCACCGACCCTGCCATCCACACTCTGGGACGGCAGATCGTGCTGGTGGAGTTTGCCCTGGAGATCGGCCGGGCAGTGAACATCGTCATGGTCCGGGGGCTGACCACCGCCGGAGACGTGTGGTTCCCGGTGACGGTGGGCATTTTCAGCCAGTGGCTGGTGGCGGTGCTGGGAGGCTGGGCCCTGGGTGACCTGCTGGGTCTGGGCCTGGTGGGCATCTGGATCGCCATGGCCTGCGACGAGGGGCTGCGGGGCGCGCTGTTCGTGGTACGTTTCCGCCGGGGAACGTGGCGGAAAAAGCGGCTGGTGGAATAACTGCGGGCCTTCGGCCCGGAAAGAGAGAACCATACAATGGAATGGAACAAACAGACGATTAAGGGACTGCTGGCAGTGGTCTGCGGGGGCGTGGCCTTTTTCTGGGTGCTGCAGAATCTGTGGGCCCTGGTGGGCGCTGTGGGTTGGCTGCTGGGTATCCTTGCGCCCTTCCTGCTGGGGGGCGCCATCGCGTTTATCCTGAACGTGCCAATGCGGGCTATTGAACGCAATCTGATGCCCCGGGCCAAAGCTGCTGCCCGGTTCCGGCGCCCCCTGGCGCTGGTGCTGACGCTGGTAGGCGTGCTGGGGGTGCTGGCTCTGGCTTCCTGGGTCATCGGACCCGGCATCGCCGATGCGGTGATGTCCATCGTCAACCAGATCCCCCAGGCGGCCCGGCGGCTCCAGGAGCAGTTACTGGCGCTGGAGAAATACCTCCCCCAGCTGGAGGCCATCATCGCGGAGCTGGACATCAACTGGAGCGAGCTCTCCAGGAAGGCCATCGATCTGGCTCAGGACTGGGGCTCCGGATTGCTCAGCTCCGGCAGCGGCTTTATCGGCGGCGTGGTCAGCGGTGTGAGTACCTTTGTCATCGGGCTGATCTTCTCCTTCTACATCCTGCTGCAAAAGGAAAAGCTCAGCCGTCAGGCCCGGCAGGTGTTTTACGCCATCTTGCCCGAGCGCCGGGCGGACCGGCTGCTGGAGGTGCTGCGGCTGGCGGAGCGGACGTTTTCCAGTTTCCTCTCCGGCCAGTGTCTGGAGGCCTGCATCCTGGGGACGCTGTTCGTGGTGTCCATGACCCTCTTCCGGATGCCCTACGCGCTGCTGGTGGGCGTCCTCATCGCTCTGACGGCGCTGATTCCCATTGTGGGCGCTTTCATCGGCTGCGCCGTGGGCGCGCTGCTCATTGCCATCGACGACCCCTGGAAGGCACTGTGGTTCATTGTGCTCTTCCTGGTGCTCCAGCAGGTGGAGGGAAACCTGATCTATCCCCACGTGGTGGGTTCCTCCGTGGGGCTGCCCTCCATCTGGGTGCTCTTCGCCGTGACGCTGGGCGGCAGCCTGATGGGCATCCTGGGCATGCTGGTGTTCATTCCGGTGTGCTCCGTGCTCTATGCGCTGTTCCGGGGCTATGTAAAGGGACGGCTGGCCCAGAAGGCCGTTCCGGTCCGAAAGTGGCGGGACGCGCCCCCCCGGCCAACCGGAAAAAAGAAATGACGAAAAAGGCCTCCGCATTTTGCGGAGGCCTTTTCATTTTTCTTATTGACAACTTTCCTTGTCAATGCTATCCTATAAATGACAAGAATAGTTGTCAATTTGACGGGAATCATTGTCAGAGAGGGAGTGGTGAAATGCCGCTTTATAACCGGCTGAAGGAGTACCGGGCCCGGCTGGGGGTCAACCAGCAGGAGATGGGTCGGCTTGCGGGGGTATCCCGGCAGACCATCAGCCAGATCGAGCGGGGGGACTACTCCCCGTCGGTGACGCTGGCGCTGAAGCTGGCGAAGCTCTGCGGGGTCACCGTGGAGGATATTTTTACGTATCAGGAGGAGGAAGACCATGGGCACCAAGACGAAAAGTGACAACCGCAGGGCGCTGCCCAAGTACATTCTGACCATCGTGATCGCCGCGTTTTTCGGTGCCCTGGCGGGCTTCGGCGCCGGCATCGTAGGCACCGGGAATCTGTCCAAAGGGGTCAAGACGGCGGTGAACGCCGCCCTCACTGCCGCGGCTCCCTGGGGCATCCCCGTCACCAGTGTGGTGTTTTTGGGCCTGGGCTGGCGGCTTTACGCCAAGGCCCGGAGGCTGTACAACACCTGGGATGGGGAGGCGGAGGAGCCTGTGGACACCGCTGAGGAGACCCTCAGCTGGGCGCTGCTGATGTCCGCCATCGCTCTGCTGTGGGACTTCTTCTTCCTCTCGGTGCTGGTGATCTGCGGGGCCGGTTCTTCCCTGGAGCGGCTGGGAGGCGTGACGCTGTTTCTGGTCTCCGTGGCAGTGATCGTGGTGCTCCAGCAGAAGGTGGTGGACCTGACCCGCCGCATCAACCCGGAAAAACAGGGCAGCGTCTACGACTTGAAGTTCCAGAAAAAGTGGATGGACAGCTGCGACGAGTCGGAAAAGCGTCAGATCGGCCAGGCGTGCTACAAGGCCTACCGGGCGGCGACCAATACCTGCCTGTGGCTGTGGGTGGTGCTGCTGGTGGTGCACTACGCCTTTGATACGGGACTCTTGCCCATCGCGGCAGTGCTGGTGGTGTTCGGCGTGCTCCAGATCGTCTACACTCTGGAGTGTATCCGGCTGGGCCGGAAGGGCGGCGGTGCCTGGACCTGACCTTGCCGGGCTTTGCCGGGATGGCCCGCCCCTCCGGGGGCAGCGGTTCCCCGTCCGCTGAAAAAGACTTTTCACCCCACTGCGGCCCCCGCTTGCCAAGCGGGGGCCTTTTGTGATATGGTGTTACGGATGCGTGAAAGTCCAATGGTAATAAGTCAAGA
>FR890893.1:0-10642 GCA_000436875.1 Oscillibacter sp. CAG:155
GACGTGGAAGTGGTCTCCGGCGGCAAGCCCTACTGGTTCCGCCTGGACGAGAACGGCGAGATCGTGGGCGGCATCGCCAAGTTCGTAAGCCCCATCAAGGAACAGGTGATCTCCGCCCTGGGCCTCAAGCCCAACGACTTTGTGGCCCTCTCCGCCGGGAAGCTCTCCCAGGCCCAGAAGACCGCAGGCGTGCTGGTGAAGACCCTGGGTGCCGCCGTCCCCGGCCACATGGACAAGGAGCAGTACGCCTTCTGCTGGATCGTGGACTTCCCCATGTACGAGATCGGCGAGGAGTCCGGCGAGCTGGAGTTCTGCCACAACCCGTTCTCCATGCCCTCCGGCGGCCTGGAGGTGCTCCTCAAGGCCGAGCGGGGCGAGATCGATCCCCTCTCCATCACCGCCGACCAGTACGACCTGGTGTGCAACGGCGTGGAGCTCTCCTCCGGTGCCGTGCGGAACCATGATCCCGAGATCATGATCAAGGCCTTCGAGCTGGTCCGCCTGGGCGAGGAGGACGTGAAGGCCAAGTTCCCCGCCATGTACAACGCCTTCACCTACGGCGCACCCCCCCATGCCGGCATTGCCCCGGGTGTGGACCGCATGGTGATGCTGCTGGCAGGCGAGGACTCCATCCGGGAGATCATCCCCTTCCCCATGAACAAGAACGCACAGGACCTCATGATGGGCGCCCCCAGCGAGGTGACCCAGAAGCAGCTGGACGAGCTGCACATCGCCCTGGTGAAGCCCGAGGAATAAACAGCAAAACGCCAAAGAGAGCCGGACATCACGTCCGGCTCTCTTCTTGTCCCTGGTCTGCTTCCTGCAAAATCTGTTCCTCACAGCTTTGCTGCGCTTCCACCAAAATGCGGATGGACTTTTCCGTTGCCCGCATCAGCTGTAAATACAGTTCCTTATAGTCCGGCATCTCATCACCTCCCCCTCCATAATAGGTCCATTTTACCCTATTATCAATAGGTCACCGGGGCATAATTTTCATGAGGTGATGGTATGACCCCCATGCGTAAGCTCCGGAAGGAACGGAAGTACTCCCAGGTAAAGATGCAGATGCTCACCGGCATCGACCAGAGCGATTACTCCAAAATTGAGACCGGAAAGCGGAACATGACCTTTGAGCAGTGTCGGCGGATTGCTTTGGCTCTGGACACCAGCATGGATTACCTGGCAGGGCTCACAGATGACCCTACTCCCTATCCCAAAACGAAATAAACACAAAGGCGGAACCGTGAGGCTCCGTCTTTTTTTACCTCTCCGGATGTTCATTCCCGGCGTGCCTTTTCTTTTTCCACAGCGTATGGTAAACTGACCATAACCATCCGTCCTTTTCGCAGGAGGTGCTTATGAAACGCTTTTTGACGGCGGCGCTGGCCGCTTTGCTGCTGCTTGCCCTCCCCGCCTGCGGCTCTCAGAAAACCACGGAACAAGAGCCGATAACTGAGGAGACGGAGGAACCCGCCCCGCCTCCCGAACCTACGGAAGAAGAGCTGGCAGCCCAGAAGATTGAGGACCTGCTGGCCTCCCTGACCACAGAGGAAAAGGTGGGCCAGCTCTTCTTTGTCCGCTGTCCCGCCGACAGCGCTGCGGACGATGTGTCCGCCTACCATCTGGGGGGCTACATTCTCTTCGGCCGGGACTTTACCGACAAGACCGCCGACGATGTGATTCAAACCATCCGCTCCTATCAGAACGCCGCCGCTGCCGACACCGGTATCCCCCTGCTCATCGGCGTGGATGAGGAGGGCGGCACCGTGGTCCGTGTCAGCTCCAATCCCCATCTGCGCAGGGAAAAATACCCCTCGCCCCAGAAGCTGCTTGCCCAAGGCGGCACGGAGGCCCTGGTGGAGAATGCGGCGGAGAAGGACGCCCTGCTCCACGGCCTTGGCATCAACGTGAACCTTGCCCCGGTGGTGGACGTATCCACCAACCCCGGCGACTTCATCTATGACCGCACCTTCGGTCTGGATGCGGATGGGACCTCCGACTGCGTCACCGCCGTGGTGGAGCAGATGTCCGCAGACAACATGGGCAGCGTCCTGAAGCACTTCCCCGGCTACGGCAGCAACGCGGACACCCACACCGACATCGCCGTGGACCAGCGGTCGCTGGAGCAGTTTGAATCCGCCGACTTCCTCCCCTTCTCCGCCGGAATGGACGCAGGGGACGGAAAGACCGCCGTGCTGGTATCCCACAACATCATGACGGCGGTGGATGATACGCTCCCTGCCTCCCTCTCTCCGGCGGTGCATCAGCTTCTCCGGGAGGAGCTGGGCTTTGACGGCGTGGTGATGACCGACGATCTGGCCATGGACGCCGTGGCGGCCTACTCCGAAAGCGGTGCCGTGGCGGTGATGGCACTTCAGGCAGGCAATGACCTGGTCCTCACCACCGACTACCGCACCCAGATCTCCAAGGTCCTGGAGGCGGTGGAAACCGGCACGCTGTCCATAGACACCATCGACACCGCCTGCCGCCGGGTCCTGACCTGGAAGCAGACCCTGGGGCTTTTGTGAAACGAACGCCCCCCTTTTCCCGTTCTTTTTTATGAGCAGTCCCTGTGGAAGATCGGATAAAAAGGAGGCCCTTTTATGAAAAAACAGCTGCGGTTTTTGGTATTGATTGCCCTGACCATCGGTCTTCTGACCGTCTCCGCCCTGGCGGACTCCGGCCCCAAGCCCCTGCTGACGGTGCGGGTAAAAAACGCCCCCCAGGAGCTCTATTACCTGGATGTGCTGGCAGAGGGGGAATACGAAAGCCACTCCTACGGAAGCGGTGAGAGCGAATACAGCGGCATCGACTGGAACTACACCCCGGAGGAAGCCGCTGCCCTGGACGCAGAATTGCTGGACACCCTGCGAGCCGCCGTGCCGGAGGGCTGGCAAGCCTGCACGGCAGAGGGAACCGGCGGCGCTCCCATGTGGGGCGACCTGGAGGGCGAGGACAGCGGCCGCCAGGGGGTCCGGCTCCACACCTTTGGCTATTTTGGCTTGCCGGACACCTACCGCATCCTCATTGCCACCGCCGACGGCGATACCTACGTTTTTCCCCCCTGCACCCGGACGGTGCTCCAATCCTCGGTGACTGTGGACTGGGAGACAAAGTCCGTGGAAATCCCTCCGGCGTGGATCGGTTATGTGCTGCAATTTCTCTGCACCCTGCTGCCCACGCTGGTGATTGAGGGCGTGGTGCTGGTTTTGTTCGGCTTTTCCTGGAAACGGAACCGAAAGCCGTTTTTGCTGGTGAATCTCGTCACCCAGGGGGCGCTGGCGGTGTATTTTTCCATAACCGCCGTGCAAAGCGGCGTAGGATTCTGGTACTTTTTCCTGCTGATTCCGGCGGAGATCGTCATTGCCTTCGTGGAGGGTGGACTGTACACCCGCCTGCTTGCCGGACAGAGTCGCCGCCGGGCCTTTGCCTACGGCATCACCGCCAACCTCTCCTCCGCCCTGCTGGGTCTTTTGACCGTAGAACCCCTCTGGCGCTGGATTGTCTCCATCTCATAAATGAAAGGAATGTTCCACATGGAAACGGAAAAGCTCTATTATCAGAACCCCTTCCTGCGCACCTTCACCGCCACCGTTCTCTCCTGTGAAGCGGGCAAAGGCGGGTATCTGGTGACGCTGGACCGGACCGCCTTTTACCCCGAAGGCGGTGGACAGCCCGCCGACCACGGCACGCTGGGGGGCTTTGCCGTCACCGATGTCCATGAAAAAAACGGCGTAATTCTCCACACTGTCGAAAACTCGGTGGAAATTGGCGAAAACCTCACCGGGGAGATCAACTGGGCCCGCCGCTTTGACCACATGCAGCAGCACTCCGGCGAGCACATCCTCTCCGGCATCCTCTGCCGGGACTACCACTGCGACAACGTGGGCTTCCACATGGGCGCCGACACCGTCACCATCGACTACAACGCGGAGCTCACCTGGCAGCAAGTCCTAGCTGCGGAGGAGGAGGCCAACCGGGTTATCTGGGCGGACACGCCGGTGGAGATCACCTATCCCTCCCCGGCGGAACTGGAACAGCTGGACTACCGCAGCAAAAAGGCCCTCACGGGTCAGGTGCGCATCGTCACCTTCCCGGGGGCGGACTGCTGCGCCTGCTGCGGCACCCACGTCCTCCGGTCCGGTCAGGTGGGGATCATCAAGATCCTCTCCTGTCAGAAGTTCCGCTCCGGCGTCCGGATGGAGATTCTCTGCGGGGAGCGGGCCTACCGGTATCTCTCCGGCACCTACGACCAGGCCCGGGCTGTGGGCCAGCAGCTGAGCGTCAAGCCCCTGGACGCCGCGGCGGCCGTGGAACGGCTGGAGGCGGAACTCACCGCCGCCAAGGCACGCATGACGGAGCTGGAGGAGACGGTATTTTTCCACAAAGCCCAGGAACTTCGGGGAAAAGGGGACGTGCTGCTGGTGGAATCCCCCATGCGCTCCGATGGCGTCCGAAAGCTGGCGGATGCCGTGGCAAAGACCTGCGGCGGGCTGGCGGCCGTGTTTTCCGGCCGGGACGGACAGTTCAGCTATGCGCTCGTCCGCGCTGACGGGACAGATGTAGCCCCGCTGGTCAAGACCCTCAATAATGCCCTCCACGGACGGGGCGGCGGCCGGGGCGGTTTCGCCCAGGGCAGTGTCCAGGCCTCCGAGGCGGAGATTCGGACGTTTTTCAACAATCCCTCTTGAAAGGTGGAAATCATGCGCTATCTTTTACTGGAATACGATCATCCCCAGGAGGATGAGGCAAAGCAGGTCTACTCCGAGCTGGACCGGGAAAACCGGGAGACCCGGCGGGTGGAACTCTATCCCAACGGGCTGTGGTTCGCCTACGGAGACGAACACGGCCGGGAAGAGGCCCTCTCCCCCGACCCCTTCCCGGAGGACGTACGAACGCTGAACATCCCCGGTGAGATATCTGCCCGCACCATCGCCCCCGGTGTGTTCCGGGAGGTCTGGGACCAGGCTGCGGAGCGCCCCGACGGCTTTATGGGCATGTTTTTCTGACTGCAACACTTACACCTGAACCGGCATACAAAGGCGCCTGAAGCGCCGGGAGGCCTTATGAAGTACGATGAAACGACCATCTGCCTGGCGGGAGGCTGTTTTTGGGGCATGGAGGCCCTCTATCGCCGCCTGCCCGGCATCACGGACGTCCGCTGCGGCTATGCCAACGGAGACAGCGCCGCCCACGCCAATTATGAGGATGTCTGCACCGGCATCACCGGTTTTCGGGAAGCGGTGCTGGTGACCTGGGACCCCGGAAAAACCTCTCTGGAGGCGCTGCTCTTTGCCTTCTTTGCCGTGGTGGACGTGGAACTGCCCAACCGCCAGGGTGCGGACATCGGAACCCAGTATCAAACCGGCATCTATTGGACCTCTCCGGCCCAGGAGCGCACGGTGCGGACCGTGGCAGATCTGGAGGCAGCGGCAGTTCCCTTCTTTGCGGTGGAACTGAAACCTCTGGAAACCTTTTTCCCGGCGGAGGAATATCACCAACAGTACCTGGAAAAGCATCCCCGGGGGTATTGCCACATCTCCCCTGTCCGGCAGGCGGCGGTGGCGGCCTTTCCCTTCCGACGGGAGGCATATACCCGTCCGGCGCGTCAGCTGCTCTCCCAAGGAATATGACACCGAATCAGCAAAAGCGGCACGGCTCAAAAGAGCCGTGCCGCTTTCTTTTTATATTTCCGCTGTATTTCCGTTTCCGGGAGATTTTGTCACACGATCAGGAAGAACTTCACCAGGAACAGCGCAGAGATCACATAGGTCAGTGCGGAGACTTCCTTGGCCTTGCCGGTGAAGACCTTGATGACGGTGTAGGAGATGAGGCCAATGCCGATGGCGTGGCCGATGGAGCCGGAGATGGGCATGGCAATGAGCATCAAAGAGACGGGGACCATCTGGTCCATGTCGTCGAAGTTGACGTTCTTGAGGCCCATGACCATCAGCACGCCCACATAGATCAGCGCGGAGGAAGTGGCCGCCGCGGGGATAATGGCGGCGATGGGGGCGATGAAGATACACGCCAGGAAGAGGATGCCTGTGGTGAGGGCGGTGAGGCCCGTGCGGCCGCCGGCCTCCACACCGGAGGCGGACTCCACGAAGGTGGTGACGGTGGAGGTACCGGTGCAGGCGCCGGCCACGGTGCCGATGGCATCGGAGAGGAGGGCTTCCTTCATGTTGGGCATGTTGCCGTCCTTATCCACCATGCCTGCCCGGGAGGCAGTGCCCACCAGGGTGCCGATGGTATCGAACATGTCGATCATGCAGAAGGTGATGATGAGGGTGATGGCAGTGAACCAGCCGATCTGCAGGAAGCCCTGGAAATCGAACTTGAAGAGAGTGGTCTCCACCATGTCGCTGAAGGGGGGCACGAAGGAGGCAGTGGAGAGGGACTCGAACGGGTTCACGCCCAGAACGGCGAAATCACCGATCCAGTAGACAATAGAGGCCACCAGCATGCCCAGCAGCACGGAGGCCTTGACGCCATGCTTGGAGAGAATCACGATGACAAAAAGACCCACAAACATAGTCACTACGGTGAGGACCATGGTGGAGTAGCCGCTGCCCATGTTGGTCTTGGCCACGCTGGGAGTCAGGGCACCGAAGAAGTCCCGCATCACATAGAAGGGGCCGCCGGTCTCGGAGTAGACACCCACGTTGGAGCCAAGGCCGATGTTCAAAAGCATCAGTCCGATGGCAGGGGAAATGCCAAGGCGGATGCCCAGGGGAATGGCGTCCACAATTTTTTCCCGGATGTTGAGCAGGGACAAAATCAAAAAGACAATGCCCTCCAGCAGGATGATGACCAGGGCAGACTGGAAGGACTCCACATAGCTCATGCCGGTGAGGCCGACAATGTTGGACACCACCACGGCGAAGAAACTGTTGAGGCCCATGCCGGGGGCCAGGGCAAAGGGCTTGTTGGCCAGGAACGCCATGCAGAACATGGCCAGAGCAGAGGCGATGCAGGTGGCCAGGAACACGCCGTTCCAGAGGGCTGAACCCGTATCAAAGTTGGTGAGCAGATTGGGATTCAGGGCGATGATGTAGGCCATGGTCATAAAGGTGGTGAGACCGGCCAGGATCTCCGTGCGGACTGTGGTACCGTTTTCCTGTAGGTGGAAGATCTTTTCCATAATTTGCTCCTTTCTCTATTCAAGTCAAGTGGCTTCGCGTATCTCTCTGGTATTATCATAGGAAATCCCGGAAGGAAATACAAGTGGCCGTGTGTAAGAAAAGAATTGCTTTTTTTGGCGGGACGCACAAATTCTTTTTAAATATTTGAAAAAAACAGGGCCGGCGGGGAAAAAACCCGCCGGCCCACAGGCTGGATCAGCGAAAAAACAGATGATGAAATCAGTAGGCCAGCTTTTTCTCCAGCCAGCTCTTCACCTGGTCCATGGGGATGCGCACCTGCTCCATGGTATCCCGGTCCCGGATGGTGACACAGTGATCGGCGGGGGTGTTCTCGTCGCCCACGGTCTCAAAGTCCAGCGTGATGCAGTAGGGCGTACCGATCTCGTCCTGGCGGCGATAGCGCTTGCCGATGGAGCCGGTGTCGTCGTAGTCGACCATGAAGTACTTGGAAAGCTCGTTGCGCAGCTCCTGGGCGGGGCCCGCCAGAACTTCCTTCTTGGAAAGGGGCAGCACGGCCGCCTTAAAGGGCGCGAGAGCCGGATGGAAGTGCATGACCACCCGGACATCGTCGTTGCCCTTCTTGTCCTTGCCCACCACTTCCTCGTCGTAGGCCTCAATGAGGAAAGCCAGCGTCACGCGGTCGGCGCCCAGGGAGGGCTCCACCACGTAGGGGATATAGCGCTCGTTGGTCTCGGGGTCAAAGTAGGTCATGTCCTTGCCGGAGGTGTTCTGATGCTGGGTCAGGTCGTAGTCGGTGCGGTCCGCCACGCCCCACAGCTCACCCCAGCCGAAGGGGAACAGGAACTCGAAGTCCGTGGTACCCTTGGAGTAGAAGCACAGCTCCTCAGGCGTGTGATCCCGCAGACGCAGGTGCTCCTCGCTGATGTTCAGGTTCAGCAGCCACTCCTTGCAGAAGGAACGCCAATATTGGAACCACTCCAGGTCGGTGCCGGGCTTGCAGAAGAACTCCAGCTCCATCTGCTCAAACTCCCGGGTACGGAAGGTAAAGTTGCCGGGGGTGATCTCATTGCGGAAGGACTTGCCGATCTGGCAGACACCGAAGGGCAGCTTCTTCCGGGTGGTGCGCTGGACATTCTGGAAGTTCACGAAGATGCCCTGGGCAGTCTCCGGCCGCAGGTACACGGTGTTCTTGGCGTCCTCGGTAACGCCCTGGAAGGTCTTGAACATCAGGTTGAACTGCCGGATGTCGGTGAAGTTGTGCTTGCCACAGCTGGGGCAGGGAATGTTGTGGGACTCGATAAAGTCCTTCATCTCCGCCTGGGAGAAAGCGTCGATGGGCTTGGGGAGCTCCACGCCGTTCTCACCGGCCCAATCCTCAATGAGTTTGTCGGCCCGGAAGCGCTCCTTGCACTCCTTGCAGTCCATCAGGGGATCGGAGAATCCGCCCAGATGGCCGGAGGCCACCCAGGTCTGAGGATTCATCAAAATGGCGGCGTCCAGGCCCACGTTATAGGGGTTCTCCTGGACAAACTTCTTCCACCAGGCCTTCTTCACGTTGTTCTTGAGCTCCACGCCCAGAGGACCGTAGTCCCAGGTGTTGGCCAGACCGCCGTAGATCTCGCTGCCGGAGAAGATGAAGCCCCGCCCTTTGCACAATGCCACGATCTTTTCCATGGTCTTTTCGCTGTTTTTCATGGTTTGCTCTCCTTCTATCCTCATTTTCGCCAAGACAAAATAAAAACGCCCCGGGCCTGACGGCTCAGGGCGAACTTTGTTAGTCCGTGGTTCCACCTGAATTTCCCCCATGGGGGACACTCTGCCCAATAACGGCGGGGACCGGCGAAGCATTTCCGCTCCGCAGCTCCAGGGCGCCTTCTCCCCTCCCCCGCAAGGACTCACACCAACCGTCCTCTCTCTTGTCCGGGAATAAAAGGATACTTCTCCCTGTCACAGCCTTTGATATATCGTGTGAACTCTATCACGTTTTTGGAAACTTGTCAAGTCCGGGGCAGATTTCTGCCCGTTTTGAAGGGAAGGCCCCGGGTTTTACACAAAATTTAAAACTTTGTGGAGAAATATTCCCTTTTTGGCCCCTCTGCGGCGGAAAAAGCCCTGAAAACAGAAAACCGGCCCGAAGAATTTCCACTTCGGGCCGGTTTTTGTGGATGAATTTACTTTTTCTCCCGATCGTAGGCCACGATCACCCGGCGATTGGGCTCCGTGCCGGTGGAGTAGGTGGTTACACCCGGCACATCCTGCAGCGCGGTGTGAATCACATGGCGCTCATAGGCGTTCATGGGTTCCAGCGTCACGCTGCGGCGGTAACGGGTGACCTTGGCAGCCACCTTCCGGGCCAGATGCTGGAGACTCTGCTCCCGCTTTTCCCGGTAGTTCTCCGCGTCCAGCTGGACCCGGACCCGGCCGCCGCCGGCGCGGTTGACGGAATAGCTGGTCAGCTGCTGAATGGCATCCAGCGTCTCGCCCCGGCGGCCGATCAGGGCCCCCAGGTTCTTGCCCTCCAGGATCACCTTATAGCGGCCCTTTTCCGGCAGATACACCCGGACTTCCGCCTCGCTCTCCATCTGCGCCAGCAGACCGGTGAGGAAGGTGCGGATGGCCTGGGACTTTTCGTCGTGGACTTCCTCCCCCAGTTCCGCGGCAGCGGGAGCCGTACTCTGGGCCTTCTCCTCCCGGGTCTCCTCTGCGGGAGCGGGAGCGGCCGGCTTCTCCGCCACAGGGGCAGGCACTTCCTGTACAGCGGGGGCGGGCTGCGCAGCAGGCTCCGTCTCCTCGCCGTAATACACCCGCACTTTGGCGGGACAGCTGCCAAGGCCCAGGAAGCCGGACTTGGCGCGCTCCAAAATCTCAACGGACACATCGTCCCGCTCAAGGCCCAGCTGCTCCAGTGCCTTCGACAGGGCCTCGTCCTCGGTCTTGCCCGTTACATCAATAAATTCTCTCATGGCGTAACAAGCTCCTTATTTTGTCTCGCTCTCACCATAGCGGTCCGCCTTGTAGGAACGGCCCCTTGCATAGGGACGGTCTCCCACACGGCCCGCCTCGGTGGTGCTGGTGGCGGCCTTCTTGGCCTTCTGGGCCTTGGCCTCCTGGGCAGCTTTGCGCTTTTCCTTCAGGCTCTGCTTCTGGGCGCCCTGCTGGCGGATCTCCTCCTGGCGCTTGCGGCCTTCTTCCATCCGTTTTTGCCGGTCGGCCTGACGGGCCTGATACCGGGCCTCTTCCTCTTCTTCCAGCTTCTTGTTATAGAACTTGCCCATGAAGAACTCCTGAATGGCGGAGAACACGCTCTGGGAAATCCAGTACACACCCAGGGCGGCGGGCAGCGTGAAACCGATCCACAAAGAGAACAGGGGCATCATCAGCATCATGCTCTTGTTTGTGGCAGCAGCGGAGCTGTTGGACTGGCCCTTCATGCTGATCTTCATCGTCACAAACTGCATGGCAGCGGAAATGATGGGAATCAGCAGCAGACCGATGGCGCTCCAGGTGATGCCGTCTTTGAGCATCCCAAAGCCGCT
>FR890893.1:10678-18976 GCA_000436875.1 Oscillibacter sp. CAG:155
TGGAGTTCAGATCCACACCCAGGAAGTGATAGTTGACATTCACCCAGCCGCTGTGCTGGGCAACGAAGTCGGGGAACTGGCTGTTGATGATCTGGGAGATCTCGATCTGCTCATAGGCGGGGTTGCTGGTCAGGGTGATACCGGCATTTTCGATCACCTGACGGGCAGCCTCCACCACCTCCAGACCGGCAGCACGGCCGCCGAAGTTCATGAAGTAGACGATGGGCTCCCGGATGATATAGTACAGGGCCATCAAAATGGGCAGCGGCAAAAAGCTCCACAGGCACCCGCTCATGGGGTTGACGCCCTCTTCCTCGTAGAACTTCTGCATCTCCTCATTCATTTTTACGCGGTTATTGGCGTACTTTTTCTGGATCTCCTGCATTTTCCCGGACATCCGATTCATGCGGACCATGCTCTTCTTCGACTTCATCTGGAAGGGCAGCAGGATCAGCTTGATGACCAGGGTGAACAGGATCAAAGATACGCCGTAAGAGCCGGTCAGATTGTAAAACAGGCGGACCAACCATGCGAACGGTGTACAGATCCAGTAAACGATGGTTGACATAATGCGTTTCCTCCAATAAGTTTACGGAAATCGAATCGGTGTGGACACGGTGCCGGACATCGGGCCGGCGCCGGGCCGTTTTTCAGGGGACGGGGTCATACCCGCCCTTGTGGAAGGGATTGCAGCGCAGGATACGGCGGAAGGCCAGCCAGCCTCCCTTGAGGGCTCCATATTTTTCCAGGGCCTCCAGGGCATACTGGGAGCAGGTGGGGATATAGCGGCAGCAGGGCGGCCGGTAAGGGGAAATGGCCGCCCTGTAAAATTTTACGAGTGCGATCAGAATGTCCCGCAGCAGGTGCTTCATTCCGCAGCCTCCAACAGATCCAGTTTCCGGCACAGCCGCAAAAAGGTCTCGTTGAGATCCTTCCAGGGGCAGGTTGCCGTTCTTCCCCGGGCCACCAGAACCACGTCATAGCCTTTTTTCAGCTGCGGCGTGTGGAGGCGGTAAACCTCCCGCAGGCGGCGGCGGGCCCGGTTGCGGACCACGGCATGTCCCAGTTTGACGGAGACCGTGATGCCCAGGCGGTTATGATCCAGCCGGTTTTTCCGGCAGTAGACCACCATGCCTCCGCCCACGGCCGATGCGCCCTTCTGATACATCCGCCGGAACTCGTAATTTTCCTTCAGCGTTACCGCTCGTTTCATCTTACTCCCTGCCTTGCCATTTGAACGAAAACTCGTCAAGGGACGGAGGAATCCAAAAATTCCCGCCGTCCCTGAAAACGTCTGTTCAAGTGTCTCCCGCGCTTGCCGTCTCGCTTAGTAGGACAGCCGGGCGCGGCCCTTGGCGCGACGACGGGCCAGGACCTTGCGGCCGTTGGCGGTAGCCATTCTCTTGCGGAAGCCGTGGACCTTCTGGCCATGCAGCTTCTTGGGCTGATAGGTACGTTTCGTAGCCATGTTTGAGACACCTCCTGTCAGAATTACGGCCGTTCCAAATGGAACGGCGGCATTTACTCGACACCCTTCCTTTTCAGGAAACGGCGCAGTAAACAACGCTCAGGCGTCCTCGCGACGCATCGAATAGTATACAGACTTTTTTAAAATGTGTCAAGAAAAACTTGAAATTTCCCGGAAATTCCGCCCTTTTTTGGTCCCGACAGTTTCATTTCTCAAAATCTTGTGTTCGGAAGAAAAAAATGTCCCATATTTTGACTCCTTCCCGCCCTTGATTTTTTCCTGTTTAAAACAGAATTTATATTAGAATAAGTGTTGTGTTTACTTTGTCTTTTTGTTATAATAGCGTCGTATGATTTTGTCCATTTTCAACTAGAGAGAGGTGTTTCTGTGAATTCCGTTGCTGACGTGTGGGACAACGTCCTGCAACAGCTGAAAAAAGAATTGTCCGAGACCACCATCGCCACCTGGTTTGACGAACTGGAGGCCGTGGACATCCAGGGCAACGTCTTTATTCTGCATTGCTCCAACGATTTTAAAAAGGGGTACATCGAATCCCTTTTCATGAAAAACATCAAGGCCTCCCTCCACGACATCTTCTCCACGGATTTTGAGGTGCGGATCCTGGACGACCAGGACTACGCCGAATTCCAGGGCAATGTGCCCAAGAAGCAAAGCGAGCGGTTCACCTCCGCCGAATTCACCTTTGAGACCTTCGTGGTGGGTCCTTCCAACAAGCTGGCCTATGCCGCCTCCGTCTCCGTGGCGGAGCATCCTGCTCAAAACTACAATCCCCTTTTGATCTACGGCGATTCCGGTCTGGGCAAGACCCATCTGCTCTACGCCATTGCAAACGTCATCCGCCGCAACGACCGGCACGCCAAGATCGTCTACATCAAGGGCGATGATTTCATCAACGAATTCATCGAACTGATCCGCGCCGGCCGGGGCAACGAGTTCCGGGCCAAGTACCGGGAGGCGGATCTGCTGCTGGTGGACGATATCCAGTTCGTGGCCGGCAAGGAACAGGTCCAGAATGAGTTCTTCCATACCTTCAACACACTCTATGAATCCGGCCGCCAGATCGTTTTGACCTCGGACCGTCCCCCCTCTGAGATGACGCTGCTGGATGACCGGCTGCGGACCCGGTTCGAGTGGGGCCTTTTGGTGGACGTGGCGCCTCCGGATTTTGAGACCCGTTTGGCCATCGTGAAAAACAAGGCCGCCATTCTGGGCATGGAACTGCCGGACAAGATCGCCGCCTACATCGCGGAAAACGTCACCGCCAACGTTCGCCAGCTGGAGGGCACCATCAACAAGATCATGGCCTATAAGGATCTGCTGGGCAACGACACCGATGAGGAGACCGTCACCCGGGCCATTCAGGACATGCTCCGGCGCAATAACGAATACATCCCCTCCCCCGAGGCGATTCTGGAATATATCAGCAAGTTTTACAGCCTGGATGAAGCCGTCATCCGGGGGCAGCAGCGCATCCGGGATGCGGTGCAGGCCCGTCAGATCGCCATGTACCTGATCCGCTCCATGACAAACCTGTCTCTCGACGATATCGGCAAGCAGTTTGACAACCGGGATCACTCCACCGTACTCTACTCCATCCAGCAGGTGGAGAAGAAGATGAAGAAGGACGCCGCCTTCGCTGAGACCGTCAAAGAGATCAAAACCAACATCAATTCCAAGCGCTGAAAAGTGCTGTTTTTTTCCACGTTTCGTGTGGAAAAACAAAAACTTTGCTGTGGAAAAGCATTCTTCGTTTTTCTTCGTGGAAAACCGTCCTGTTTTTTCCACGATTCTTTCCAACGCCGAAAACCTTGGCACAACAGGGTTTTCGCTTCTTTTCCACAGTTTTTCGCCCTGCGACTGCTTTTTCTAAAAATATATATTCTTTTCTTTTTTTCCAGAGGGGTTTCCCCCTCCTATCCCAACCAGAGAGGAAGCGTTCCTATGATGAAATTTTCCTGCGAGAAAGCCCTTCTCCAAAGTGCCATCGCCGTCACCAGCCGCGCCGTGGCACAGAAAAGCTCCATTCCCGCGTTGGAAGGCCTGCTTCTGCATGCCGAAACCTATCTCACCATCTCCGGCTACAACATGCAGACCGGTATCCGTACCCGGGTGTCTGCCGATGTGACGGACGGCGGCGACATTGTTCTCAATGCCCGGCTCTTTGGCGACATCATTCGCCGGATGCCGGACGACGTGGTCACCTTCACCGCCGATGAAAAACAGATGGTCCACCTCAGCTGCGGCGACGCCGATTTTGACATCCTGGGTCTCTCCGCCGCCGACTATCCGGATCTCCCCGAAGTGGAGGATGAATTTTCCGTTGCCATCCAGCAGAAACGGCTTCGTTCCATGATTGAGGAAACCGCCTTTGCCGTCTCCACCAACGAAAGCCGCCCGGTCCACACCGGTGCCCTCTTCGAGATCACCGACAAAGGTCTTACCATGGTGGCTGTAGACGGATTCCGTCTGGCAATCCGCCGGGAACCTCTGGAAAAAATTGACGGAGGCGCCTTTTCCTTTGTTGCCCCCGGCTCCGCACTCAACGAAGTCAAGGGCATCTGCGCCGACAGTGAGGACCCCGCCTCCATCACACTGGGCAAACGCCACATTTTATTTGAGGTAGGCGACACGGAACTGATCTGCCGCCGGCTGGAAGGCGAATTCCTGGATTACAAAAACGCCATTCCCCGGAAAAATCCCATTTCCGTGGTGGCCGATACCAAGGCCCTCATTGAGAGCATCGACCGGGTCAGCGTGGTGATCTCCGACAAACTCAAAAGTCCGGTCCGCTGCATCTTCGATCACGACAAGGTATTTTTGTCTGCCAAAACCGGAAACGGCGAGGCCAAGGATGTCTGCCACATCAGCGGTGACGGTCAGGGACTGGAAATCGGCTTCAATAATCGCTATTTGATGGAAGCGCTCCGCTATGCACCTGCCGACACGGTGAAAATCGAGCTCAATACCGGCGTTTCCCCTGCCATCATTGTTCCCACCGACGGCGAGGAGAATTTCCTCTACATGGTGCTGCCTGTCCGGCTCAAGAGCGCGGAGTGATCTGCTGAAAAAACGACCCGGATTCCGGGAATGGGAGCCGGCACGGCATCCCCTTTCCGGGACCGGATGATTCTGTTGGCTGAAAAGGGGCGTTTTTAGCCCAAAAACGGGCCTCTGGAGCCGCTGCATTTCAGCGCGACCATCCGTGGCCGGATTCCGCCGGAAATAATGGCTGAAAACCGGCGCTTTTCCCCTTTTTTATTCTGAGTTTTCAGGAAAATTCCTGTAAACTCTCATTGCGGCGGAACGCTGCCGCCGGAACCGGCAGGCCTGTGTGCCCCGGGCAAGGAGGATTATGAAAACCATTACCATCACCACGGAGTTTATCAAGCTCCAGGACCTTTTGAAATTTGCAAATCTCGTGGAGACCGGCGGCGAGGCCAAGGAGCGCATCCAGTCCGGTGAGGCCACGGTCAACGGCGAGGTGTGCACCATGCGGGGCAAAAAGATCCGCCCCGGCGACGACGTTGTGTTCCAGGGGGAGCACTATACCGTGGCCTATGCGGATTGAATCCCTGGAGCTGGAGCAGTTTCGCAACTACCGTCTCCAGAGGATGGACTTTGATCCCCGGTGCAACGTCATATTCGGGGCCAACGCCCAGGGAAAGACTAATCTGCTGGAGGCGATTCTCTACCTCTCTTGTGGAAAATCGCCCCGGGCCCGGTCTGACCGGGAGATGATCGGCTTTGACGCCGCGGCCGCCCGGCTGACGGCCACGGTGCTGGCCCGGGAACGGGTGTTCCAGGTCCAGGCGGAGCTGTTCCGGGACCGGCGACGCAAACTCTCCGTCAACAAGGTCCCCGCCAAAAACAGCGCCGCCCTCAGTGAGGTCTACCACACCGTCTACTTCCGTCCGGAGGACCTCTTCCTCATCCGGGAGGGGGCTGCCGCCCGCCGAAAGTTCCTGGATGCGGCGTTATGTCAACTTCGCCCCCGATATGCCGCCGCTCTCACAGCGTACGGACGGCTTTATGACCATAAAACCCGCATCCTCCGGGACAGTGAGGAGCGGCCGGACCTGTTGGCCGCACTGCCGGACTTCAATGAGCAGATGGTACGCTTCGGTGCGGTGCTGATCCATTACCGGGCCCAGTTCGCCCAGGCACTGGGAAAGTACGCGGCAGTTCACCATCGGGAGTGCTCCGGCGGAAAGGAAACGCTGGAGATCCGCTATCAGACAGTGTCGTCTGTGACGGACCCCTTCGCGGACCTCCCGGTGCTGACACAGCAGCTGCGGGAACATATGGAGCGCCACCAGGCGGCGGAGCGGGCGTCCCGGCTGTGCCTCTCCGGTCCCCATAAGGACGATTTGTCCGTAACAATTAACGGAAAAGACGCCAAGATGTATGCATCTCAGGGACAGACCCGGACCGCGGCGCTGTCCATGAAGCTGGCAGAGCGGGAGATCTATCAAAATGCCACCGGGGAGTACCCGGTGCTGCTGCTGGACGACGTGCTCAGTGAGCTGGACCCCCGGCGTCAGGAATTCGTCCTCAACCGCATCGCGGGGGGGCAGGTGTTCATCACCTGCTGCGAGGACGACCGACTGCCGGAACTGCTGGGCGGCAAAGTGCTGCATGTGCACGGCGGAGAACTGCTGTAAGCGGCTGCCGGGAAATGTTCCACGTGGAACATTCTGGTAAAATCGGACTGTGATCCGCCTTACTCCCCTGTTTCGTGGAAGGAGCTTTGAAGGATGTATCTGCACATCGGACAAAACGAGATCATTCCCGACCGGCGGATTATCGGCATCTTCGACCTGGACAAATGCTCGTCCAGCAAGCGGACCCGGGACTATCTCTCCGACGCGGAGAAAGAGGGCGTGGTGCTGGACGTGTCCGGGGACATTCCCAAGTCCTTTGTGGTGTGTGATCACCCCTATCACCGGCAGATCGTCTATCTGTCCCAGCTCAACGCCGTGACGCTGCAAAAGCGGGCGGAGAGCCGGAAGCTGGAGCTGTGAGAAAAAGTCCGCTCTCTCGGGGTGTCATCACGTGTCTATATAAGATAACGAAACCTTTATCAATTCAGATTGCAAATAAGGCAGGAAGAAACAGGCCGGAAATGGCTCCGGCCCGGCTCTTCCTGTCTTATGCCGGGGAAATTTCCCCTGAAAGGAGAAACCTACATGGCAGATCAAGAACGCTTGAATTCCACTGCGGTTGACGCGGAAAACGAGTACGATGCCTCGGAGATCCAGGTCCTGGAAGGCCTGGAGGCGGTGCGCAAGCGCCCGGGCATGTATATCGGCTCCACCTCTACCTCAGGTCTCCATCATCTGGTTTACGAGATTGTGGATAACGCCATCGACGAGGCCCTGGCGGGCTACTGCACCGACATTCTGGTGCAGATCAACGAAGGCGATACCATCACCGTGGTGGATAATGGCCGCGGCATCCCCGTGGACATCCAGGCCCAGACCGGCCGTCCCGCCCTGGAGGTGGTCTATACCGTCCTCCACGCCGGCGGCAAGTTCGGCGGCGGCGGATACAAGGTTTCCGGCGGTCTCCACGGCGTGGGCGCCAGCGTGGTCAACGCCCTCTCCGAGTGGCTCACGGTTCAGGTCCACCGGGACGGCAAGATCTATGAGATGAAGTTCTCCCGGGGCCATATCACGGAGGAGATGACCGTGGTGGGCGAGACGGATCATACCGGCACCACCGTCACCTTCAAGCCCGACCCGGAGATGTTTGAGGACACCGTCTACAACTATGACACCCTCCACACCCGCATGCGGGAAGAGGCCTTCCTGAACGCCGGCCTGCGCATCCGCACCGTGGACAAGCGCCCGGGCCAGGAGCAGGAGGACAACATGTGCTTCGAGGGCGGCATCCGGGAGTTTGTCACCTGGCTCAACAAGTCCAAGGATGCCCTCCACCCCGACGTGATCTACATGTCCGGCATGAAGGGCGACTCCATGGCGGAAGTGGCCATGCAGTATAACGACGGCTACAACGAGACCATCCTGTCCTTTGCCAACAACGTGCATACCCCCGAGGGCGGCATGCACGAGGAGGGCTTCAAGCGGGCCCTGACCAACGTGCTCAACGCTTACGGCCGCAAGATCAAGATGCTCAAGGACGACGAGAAGATCTCCGGCGAGGACTGCCGGGAGGGTCTCACCTGCGTCATCTCCGTCAAGCTCACCGACGCCCAGTTCGAGGGCCAGACCAAGGCAAAGCTGGGCAACAGCGAGATCCGCACTCTGGTGAATAACATCGTCTCCGAAAAGCTGGAGATCTTCCTGGAGGAAAATCCCCAGGCGGGTCGGATGATCCTGGACAAGGCCCTTACCGCTAACCGCGCCCGGGAGGCCGCCAAGCGGGCCCGGGAGTCCATCCGCCGCAAGACGGCCTTGGGCGGCGCGGCCATGCCGGACAAGCTCCGGGACTGCAACGAAAATAACCCTGAACTCACCGAGATCTACATCGTCGAGGGCGACTCCGCAGGCGGCTCCGCCACCCAGGGTCGGGATTCCCGGTTCCAGGCCATTTTGCCGCTGTGGGGCAAGATGCTCAACGTAGAGAAGGCCCGGGCGGACAAGGTCTATGGAAACGACAAGCTCCAGCCCGTCATCACGGCGCTGGGCGCCGGCATCGGCGAGGAGTTCGACCTCAATAAGCTCCGCTATCACAAGGTCATCATCATGGCCGATGCCGATGTGGACGGCTCCCATATCCGCACGCTGCTTTTAACCTTCTTCTTCCGCTTCATGCGGCCCCTCATTGAGCACGGCTATGTCTACTCCGCC
>FR890893.1:19072-22672 GCA_000436875.1 Oscillibacter sp. CAG:155
CTCCGCGGAGCTGCGGGCGGGCAACCCCTCCGCCAAGGTGGACATCTCCCGGTTCAAGGGCCTGGGCGAGATGAACCCCCACGAGCTGTGGGAGACTACCATGGACCCGGAGAAGCGGACGCTGCGCCGCATTACCCTGGACGACGCCGTGGCCGCCGACGAAACCTTCACCATCCTCATGGGCGAGAAGGTGGAGCCCCGGAAGGAGTTCATCGAAAAGAACGCCAAGTACGCCGTGAATCTGGACTACTGAGAAAGGATACCGATCTATGTCTAAAAAACCCCAATATGATCCTGAGGAGATCCGGTATCCCGATCAGAAGATCGTGGAGTCTCCGCTGGTCCCCGAGATGGAGAAATCCTACATCGAATATGCCATGAGCGTCATCGTGGGCCGTGCCCTGCCGGATGTGCGGGACGGCCTCAAGCCGGTGCATCGCCGGATTCTGTACGCCATGTACGAGGACAACCTCACCTATGACCACCCCTTCCGCAAGTGCGCTACCGCTGTGGGCGACGTGCTGGGCCGGTACCATCCCCACGGAGACGCCTCCGTCTATGATGCCCTGGTGCGTCTGGCTCAGGACTTCTCCATGCGTTATCCGCTGGTGGACGGCCACGGCAACTTCGGCTCCATCGACGGCGATCCCCCGGCGGCCTACCGGTACACGGAGGCCCGGATGTCCCGCATCGCCGATGAGATGCTGCGGGACATCGACAAGGACACCGTGGACTGGGACCCAAACTTCGACGAGACCCGGAAAGAGCCCCGGGTCCTCCCCTCCCGGTTCCCCAACCTGCTGGTGAACGGCTCCGCCGGTATCGCCGTGGGCATGGCCACCAACATCCCGCCTCACAACCTGCGGGAGGTCATCGGCGCCTGCATCTGCGTGCTGGATAACCCGGAGGCCCAGCTCAGCGACCTGATGCAGTATATCAAGGGACCGGACTTCCCCACCAAGGGCATCATCATGGGCCGCAGCGGCATCCGATCCGCCTATGCCACCGGCCGCGGCCGGCTGGTGATCCGGGCCCGGCATGAGTTCGAGGAGTTCGGCAACGGCCGTACCCGTATCATCATCACCGAGATCCCCTACCAGGTCAACAAGCGCATGCTCATCAAGAACATGGCTGAGCAGGTGGAGGACAAGCGGCTGGAGGGCATCTCCGATATTCGGGATGAGTCCGACCGCAACGGCATGCGCATCGTCATCGAACTCAAGCGGGACGCCAATCCCCAGGTAGTGCTCAACCGCCTCTTTGCCCAGACCCAGCTGCAGACCACCTTCGCCATCAACATGCTGGCCCTGGTGCAGAACCAGTCCCAGCCCAAGATCCTCTCCCTGCGGCACATCATCGACGAGTACCTGGCCTTCCAGGAGGAGATCATCGTCCGCCGGACGAAATACGACCTGAAAAAGGCCCAGGAGCGGGCCCATCTGCTGGAGGGCCTGCTGATTGCCGAGGACAACATCGACGCAGTCATCAAGACCATCCGGGAGTCCTATGACGACGCCAAGCAGAATCTGATGAGCCGCTTCGGTCTGGACGACGTCCAGGCCCAGGCCATTCTGGACATGCAGCTCAAGCGTCTCCAGGGACTGGAGCGGGAGAAGCTGGAAGCGGAGTATAAGGAGCTGGAGGAGAAGATCGCTTACTACAACCGCATCCTCTCCGATGACGGCCTGGTGCGCCAGATCCTCAAGGAGGAACTCTCCGCCATCGCCGACAAGTACGGCAACGACCGCTGCACGGAGATCCAGGATGTGGAGGACGAGATCGACATCGAGGACCTCATTGAGGAGGAAGACTGCGTCTTCACCCTGACCCAGGCGGGCTACATCAAGCGCACCCCCGTCAGCGAGTATACCGCTCAGTCCAAGGGCGGCATGGGCAAGAAGGGCATCACCACCCGGGACGAGGATGTGGTGACGGACCTCTTTACCGCATCCACCCACGATTATCTCTTCTTCTTCACCGACACCGGCAAGGTCTATCGGAAGAAGGGCTATCAGATCCCCCAGGCGGGCAAGACCGCGAAGGGCACCAACATCGTCAATATCCTCCAGGTGGAGCAGGGCGAGAAGATCCAGACCATGGTCCACACCCGGGAGCTGGACGATGAGAACCGCTTCCTGGTGATGGTCACCCGCAACGGCACTGTGAAGCGTCTGCCTGTAAGCACGCTGAAAAATATCAGGGCCAGCGGCATCCGGGCGCTGCGGATGGAGGAGGGCGACCAGCTGATCTCCGTCCGGGAGACCGACGGCACCCGGAAGATCCTGGTCGCCACCCACGACGGACAGGCCATCTGCTTTGACGAAAACGACGTCCGGCCCATGGGCCGGGACGCCATGGGTGTCCGGGGCATCCGCCTGAGAGAGGGCGACTATGTAGTGGGTGCCGCCCGGGCCCGGGCGGGCAAGACGGTGCTCTCCATCACGGAAAAGGGCTACGGCAAGCGTACGCCGGTGGAGGAATACCGCATCACCGGCCGGGGCGGACTGGGCATTCGGAACTACGCCGTCACGGAAAAGACCGGCGGCGTGGTGGGCATCAAGGTCGTGGACGGGTCCGAGGACCTGTTGCTGGTGACAAAGGGCGGTATCCTGATCCGCACCCCGGTGGAGAATATCCGGGTGGCGGGCCGGTCCACCCAGGGCGTCATCGTCATGCGCTTCAAGGAAGAGGGCGACCAAGTGATCTCCATGGCTCTGACGGACCACGAGGAGAGCGAGGAAGCCGCTGAGACGGCTCCCGAGGAATAATCCCAACATTCCCATGCAGGAGAGCGTGGACCGCCCACGCTCTCCTGTTTTCAAATACGACTTACGGAGGCGGACGCAGATTGCCCCCTGCTCCCCTGCCGTGTTCTGTCCAAAACAGCGGCCATGAGCAACAGGGGCCGCCACAGAGGAGAAGAGCATGAAAACTGTTACCATTTACACCGACGGCGCCTGTTCCGGCAATCCCGGGCCCGGCGGCTGGGGCGCCATTTTGATGTATGGCCCGCACACCCGGGAACTTTCCGGCGGAGAAGCAGCCACCACCAACAACCGCATGGAACTGACCGCCGTTATTGAGGCGCTGTCCCTTTTGAAGGAACCCTGCATCGTGGAGCTGTGGTCGGACTCCAAATATGTGATCGACGGCCTCTCCAAGGGGTGGGCCAAGGGGTGGAAGGCCCGGGGCTGGGTCAAGAGCGATAAAAAACCGGCGCTGAACCCGGATCTGTGGGACCGCCTGCTGGCGCTCACGGAGGTCCATACCCTCCACTATCACTGGGTCAAAGGCCACGCGGAAAACGCGTATAACAACCGCTGCGACGAGCTGGCGGTGGCGGAGAGCCAGAAATACAAGTAAGGCGGTGCGGGGCCTTTGACGCCGCGGTTTTCCACAAAAAGACCGCTTGCGTGGAAATAGCCGGTATCATCGGGAGGATTTTTCAAAGAAAAACGCCGTTTCACCCGGGATGGACCCATGATTTGTGGAAAACAAGAGCCTTACAAAGGTGTGATTTGGGACGAAAACGATTTTTTTCCAAACATTCACAAACTGTTCACACCAAACACATAATTCCGCAAAAATTCTTGGGTATCT
>FR890893.1:22769-46381 GCA_000436875.1 Oscillibacter sp. CAG:155
TGCGGCCGCCGAGAGGCGGCCCTTCTTGTGCCGTTTGAGACGGAGGAAAAAACCATCCGCCCACGGGAAGGAAGAGAGCTTCAGGAGGTCCTGGTTCTTGTCAAAGAGATTTCAGCGGTGTAAAATACAACCATCGAATGATTCAACGGGAGGTTTTGCCGAATGAGAGACGGTTTCATCACCGTGGCCTGCGGCGCGCCCAAGCTGCGCCTGGCGGACTGCGATTATAACGCGGAACAGACCTTTACCATCATGCGTAAGGCCGAGCAGGCCGGCGTGAAGGTGCTGGTGCTGCCGGAACTGGGACTGACCGGATACAGCTGCGGCGACTTGTTCTATCAGGACACCCTTCTGCGGGGCGCGGAACAGGCCCTTTCCATTGTACTGGAGGCCACCCGGAACCTGGAAGTGGTGACGGCGGTGGGCCTGCCGGTCCGGGTCAACAACAAACTGTATAATTGCGCCGCGATTATCCAGAAGGGAGAGATCCTGGGCGTGGTGCCCAAGACCCATCTGCCCAATTACGGCGAATTTTACGAGAAGCGCCAGTTTGCCCCGGCGCCGGAGGGCGAGCCGTTCTATGTGGACGGATTCTGCGGGAAGACGGTGCTCTTTGGCGCCAAGCAGCTGTTCTGGTGCAATGAGCTGCCGGAGCTGGTGCTGGGCTTTGAGATCTGCGAGGACCTGTGGGCGCCGGATGCGCCCTCCGTCCACATGGCCCAGGCAGGTGCCACGATCATCGGCAACCTCTCTGCCAGCAACGAGGTGCTGGGCAAGGCGGATTACCGCCGTCAGCTGGTGTCCATGCAGTCGGCAAAGCTTTTGTGCGGCTATGTGTACGCCAGTGCCGGTGAGGGGGAGTCCACTTCCGACGTGGTGTTCGGCGGCCACCAGATGATCGCGGAAAACGGTGCCCTTTTGGGCGAGAAGCGGTTTGAAAACGGCCTTTTGATCTCTGAGATCGACGTGCAGAAGCTCTGCTATGAGCGCCGCCGGACCCAGGTGATGGACCAGGTGCCGGAGCTGACCGGCAGCCCCTTCTCCCTGACGGTCTCCAAGACCAAGCTCACCCGCTATGTGGCCCCCATGCCCTTTGTCCCCGAGGGCAAGGAGGACCGGGACGAGCGCTGCCGGGAAATCCTGCTCATCGCCTCCCTGGGCCTAAAGCAGCGGCTGGAGCATACCGGCGCCAAGACAGCGGTGGTGGGTCTCTCCGGTGGACTGGACTCCACCCTGGCGGTGCTGATCGCGGGGCTTGCCATGAAGATGCTGGACCGGCCCATGACGGATATCGTGGCGGTGACCATGCCGTGCTTCGGCACCACGGACCGCACCCGGAACAACGCCGTGGTCCTGGCGGAAAAGCTGGGTACCACCCTGCGCACTGTGGACATCTCCGCCAGTGTCCGCAGCCATTTCAAGGATATCGGCCATGACATGGAGGACCACTCCGTCACCTTTGAAAATGCCCAGGCCCGGGAACGGACCCAGGTGCTGATGGATATTGCCAACCAGAGCGGCGGCATTGTTATCGGAACCGGCGACCTCAGTGAGCTGGCCCTGGGCTGGTGTACCTACAACGGCGACCATATGAGCATGTACGCCGTCAACTGCTCCATCCCCAAGACGCTGGTGCGGCATCTGGTGGCATACCTGGCCCGGGACAACGCGGAAAAGGACGAGGCGCTCCGGGACGTGCTGGAGGATATCCTGGATACGCCTGTCTCCCCTGAGCTGCTGCCGGCGGTGCAGGGCAAGATCAGCCAGCGCACCGAGGATTTGGTGGGCCCCTATGAACTCCACGACTTTTTCCTGTATTACATGCTCCGCTGGGGTTTCTCTCCCCGAAAGATATACCGTCTCGCGGTATACGCTCTGGGCGGGCAGTACAGCCAGGCGGTGATCTTGAAGTGGCTCAAGACCTTCTATCGCCGCTTCTTCAGCCAGCAGTTCAAGCGCAACTGTCTGCCGGACGGTCCCAAGGTGGGCACCGTGGCCATGTCCCCCCGCGGCGACTGGCGGATGCCCAGCGATGCGAAGATGAATCTGTGGCAGGCGGAGCTGGATACGCTGGAATAAGAAAATACGTCTCCCCCGCCAGTCGCCATTTCCGGGGGTCCCCGGCGGGGCAAAAGCCCCGATGGGGAGAGGAGGAGCAAGGGAGCGGCCTCTGCATTCCGCAAAGCGGGAAGCAGAGGCAGGCGGACTTTGTGACGACGAGGCGGATGCCCAGCGACGCGAAGATGAATCTGTGGCAGGCGGAGCTGGATACGCTGGAATAAGAAAGTACGTCTCCCCCGCCAGTCGCCATTTTTGGGCCCCCGGCGGGGCAGACATGCGACAGGAATCCTTTTGTGGAGAACCTTTGCCTCTCTTAAATGCTTTTTAAGTGAGTTGGCGGGAAAAAACGGCGTTTATCCTTATCAATCGCGGAAAATCCCTCCCCAAAGCCCACAAATTTCCCAACAATGTGGAAAACCACCCGTCGGAATTTCCGGCGGGTGGTTTTTTTGACACTGGGCAAAAGGCGGAAAATCATTTCTTGGGGTCCGCTTCGTCATGATCCACATGGAGGGCCCGGGTGGCGTTGAGGATGGCCAGGAAGGCAACGCCCACGTCGGCAAACACTGCTGCCCACATGGACGCCCTGCCGAAGGCGCCCAAAATCAACACGGCAAACTTGACCAGCAGGGCAAACCAGATGTTCTGGTGGACGATCCGCAGTGTCTTACGGGAGATCCGGATGGCTGTGGCGATCTTTGAGGGCTTGTCGTCCATCAGCACGATGTCCGCCGCTTCAATAGCGGCGTCGGAACCCAGGGCACCCATGGCAATGCCGATGTCCGCCCGGGTCAGTACCGGGGCGTCGTTGATGCCGTCGCCCACAAAGGCCAGCTTTCCCTTCTCACTTTTGGCAGCCAGCAGCTTTTCCGTCCATGCCACCTTGTCGGCGGGCAGGAGCTCGGCGTGGTATTCGTCGATCCCCAGTTCCCCGGCTACGGCCCGGGCCACGGCCTCGGTGTCTCCGGTGAGCATCACCGTCTTTTTCACGCCGCTCCGCTTCAGTGCCTCCACTGCCTGCCGGGCATCCGCCTTGGGCAGGTCGGAGATGACGATGTGTCCGGCGTAGAAGCCGTCGATGGTGACGTGGACAATGGTACCCGGCAGCTCGCAGGGCAGAAAATTGACGCTCTGGCGCTCCATCAGGCGGCTGTTGCCCACACATACCTTCCGTCCGTCCACAGTGGCGCAGACACCGTGCCCGGCGATCTCCTCTACATCCGTCACCCGTCCGGCATCCAACGGCGTCTTGCAGGCGGCTTTCAGGGACAGCGAGATGGGGTGATCGGACCAGTGCTCCGCCAGAGCGGCAAACTCGAGGAGCTGATCTTCCGTATAGGGCTCCTGGGGGTGGATGGCGGCGACGGTAAAGGTGCCCTGGGTCAGGGTGCCGGTTTTATCAAAGACCACCGTCTCTGTCCGGGCCAGGGCCTCCAGATAGTTGCCGCCCTTGACCAGGATGCCGCACCGGCTGGGGGCGGCGATGCCGCCGGAAAAGATCAGCGGGCCGAAAAAGCTCAGCGGCACGGAGATTACCAGGGCGCAGGGACAGGAGATGACCAGGAAAATGAGGGCCCGGTGGAGCCAGTCCTGCCAAGTGGTGCCCGTTAGGAAGCCCGGCAGGGCGCTGCCGTCCAGAAGCGCCAGGGCCAGGGACGGAAGCGCAAACAGCAGGACCGCTGCGATCACCACGCAGGGGGTATAGTAGCGGGCAAAGCGGGTGATGAAGTGCTCACTGGTGGATTTTTTCTCGCTGGCGTTTTCCACCAGGTCCAGGATCTTGGAGACCGTAGACTCCTCGCAGCAGCGGGTGACCTTCACCCGCAGAAGGCCCGTCTGGTTGACGCAGCCGCTGATGACACTGTCGCCGGGTACCACGTCCCGGGGAACAGATTCGCCGGTGAGGGCGGCGGTATCCAGAGAGGAGCTGCCCTCCAGCACTTGGCCGTCCAGCGGCACCCGCTCACCGGGCTTGACGACGATCACATCGCCCACCGACACATCCTCCGGGTCCACCTCCCGGATCTCACCGCCCTCGGTCTCCAGATTGGCGGTGTCCGGGCGAATGTCCATCAGGGCGGCAATGGACTGGCGGGACTTGCCCACGGCGTAATCCTGGAACAGCTCGCCCACCTGATAGAAGAGCATCACAAATACGGCCTCGCTGTATTCCCCGGTGCCGAAGGCACCTACGGTGGCCAGGGCCATGAGGAAGTTCTCGTCGAAGACCTGGCCATTTGCGATGTTGCGGATGGCCCGCCATAAAACGTCCCAGCCGATGATGAGGTAGGGGATCAGGTACAGCGGCCACGGAGACAGGACATAGGTCCCCTCCCCCGCTCCGTTGGCAGTGAGCCAGGGAATTGGAAAAGGCAGCCCGATGGCGGGCAGCAGCTTGACCACGATCAGCAGCACCGCCGCGATCAGGATGCGGCAGAGCATTTTTTTCTGTTTTTTCGTCATACTGGTTCCTCCAAAATCCGGGGCCGTCCGGTGAGCGGACCCAAAACGCCCCGCTGGTTACAGGTGGATCACGCAGTCCGGCTCCACCTTTTTGCAGACGGCCACCACCTGGGGCATGATCTCGTCAAACCGGGCCTCGTCCGCCTCAATGGTCATTTTCTGGGTGAGAAAGCTGACGGAGGCGTCGGTGACGCCGTCGATCTTCTTGATGGCGGTCTCCATTTTGGCGGCGCAGTTGGCACAGTCCAGATCGGTGAGCTTGAAACGCTTTTTCATGATGGGTTCCTCCTGTTTTCAATTCAATAAGGTTCTCTGTCAGACGGGTTATTCGGAGACGTGCTCCAGCCCCTGGTCGATGATGGTTTTCACGTGGTCATCCGCCAGGGCATAAAACACGGTTTTCCCCTCCCGGCGGGAGGAGACCAGCCGGGCATTTTTCAAAGCCCGCAGTTGGTGAGAGATGGCGGATTGGGTCATCCCCAGCAGCGCCGCGATGTCACACACGCACATCTCCGACTCAAAGAGCACGTATAAAATGCGGATGCGGGTGGAATCGCCGAAGATGCGGAACAGCTCCGTCAGGTCGTACAGGGTGTCCTCCCCCGGCAGCTCCCGGCGCACCTTTTCCACCAGCTCTTCATGGGCGTGGATAAAGTCGCAGCACTCCACATTGTAGCGGTCCTCCATGGGCATCTTCCTTTCATTTGAATGATTGTTCATATGTTCAGTATATGCAAAATAAAGTCTCTGTCAAGCCCTTACGACAAAAAGAGTGGAAAGTTTTTGGCCGGCGTGGTATACTAAATCGGAAACCAGACAACAAGGAGAAACGATATGAACGAACTGGAACAGGAGACTCGTGAGCGGCTCAACCGCAACACGTTCATGGTTCATAACTTCATTGAGATGGAGCATGTGGAACCCGACCGGGCGGTATTCCGGCTGGATGTGCGGCCGGAGAGCCTGAACGCCTACGGCATGGTCCACGGCGGCGCCATCTATACCCTGGCGGACAATGCCACCGGTGCAGTGGCCCACACCGACGGGAGAAGCTACGTCACCCAGACCAGCGCGCTGCATCTGCTGCGCAACCAGACCTCCGGCACCATCCGGGCCAACGCCTATCTGCGCCACCGGGGCCAGTCCACCTGCCTGGTGTCCGTGGATATCGTGGGCGAGGGCGGCAAGCTGCTGGCCACGGGAGAGTTCACCTTCTTCTGTGTGGATAAGAGCATTCTGGACGAGAAGGCCAGAAAAGCGGAAAAAGCCTGAAATAAAAAACGAGGCCTGCATCGTGCAGTCCTCGTTTTTATTTTCGTGGAGTGAATGCGGGCGGCAGAGCAGCGCCCCTCCCCGGCCTGGAAAATACAGAAATGAACGGGAGTACCGTCATTTTTTCAGTGGGATGGTAAAGAAAAAGCGGGTAGAGGTGGCGTCGCTCTCTGCTTTCAGCGTGCCCTTGTGTTCGGAGGCGATGGTGTTGGCAATGGGCAGGCCCAGGCCGAAGCCAGATTTCTCCCCCCGGGAGGCATCCGCCCGGTAAAAGCGCTCAAAGAGCCGCCGCAGCTGCTCCGGCGGGATGGGGTCGCCGGGGTTAGCCACCGTCAGCCGGGCGTGGCGGTCCGTTTTTTGCAGCGTCATGGTAATGGTGCCGCCGTCCTGGCCGTATTTGATGGCGTTGTCCAGCAGCACGGAGACCAGCTGGCGCAGCTTGTCCCGGTCCCCCAAAACCACGACGTCCTCTGTAAGATGATAGTCCAGAGGCTTTCCGGCCTCAAAGGCCACCGGCTCGAAGGCCAGGGCACAGTCCGCTGCGATGTCCGAGAGGGACACCTCCTCCAGCACGGCAGTGCGGGTCATGTTGTCCGCCCGGGCCAAGGTCAGCATCTCCTCCACCAGCTTTTTCATCTGCTGGGCCTCCATGCGGATGTTTTCACTCCAGCGGGCAGGTTTTTCCGAAAGCGGCGCGGCTTGAAGCAGTTCCGCGTTGGAGAGGATGACCGTCAGCGGCGTTTTGAGCTCATGGGAGGCATCGGAGAGGAACTGGCGCTGCTGCTGCCAGGCTTTCTCCACCGGGGCGGTGGCCCAGCGGGCCAGCACGATGGAAATGACCAGCAGCAGGAAGAAAGCCGCGACGGCGATCTGGAGGTGAGAGCCCATCATCTCCTGGAGGGTCGCCTGTTCCATAGAGATGTCCACGAAGGCGATTTTCTGGAAAAGACCGTTGTCCTGCCGGAGATAGCGCAGGTTATAGGAGCGGATGGTGCCCTCCTCCTGCTGCTGGCTTAGACATTCCCGCAATACGGTGCTCAGTTCCTCGGTCCCCTGGAGGTTGCTGTAGGTGCCGCCGGTGACATAGGCGGTGTAATTGCCGCTGCGATCCTGCCAGAGCATCACGGTGAAGTAAGGAAGAACCACTTCTTTGCCGCCGATATCCAGCCCCAGGTCCGGCTGCTGGGATGGGGTGATGGCAGTGTTGTGATTGGGGGCGGAATCCTCCCGGATGACCCGCTCCAGGACCTGATGGCTGATGACCTCCAGGTTCTGCCGGGCGGAGAGGAAGATGGACACCAGCACTACCCCCAGCACCACCATGATCAGGGTCATGCACACCACCACAAATTTCAGCCGCAGCTTGCGGATCATGGGGCATCCTCCTCCCGTTCAAAAAAGCATTGTCGAAAACTCTGTGGAAAACGTGGAAAAATAGGTGGAAAACGTGGAAATCGTCAGGTCTCCGGGACCTCAAGACAGTAGCCAACCATGCGGATAGTCTTGATCTTTACTTGGGAGTGGAGGTGTTCCAGCTTTTTGCGCAAAAAGGAGACGTAGACCTCCACATTGTTGTCCTCGGCGTCGGACTCATATCCCCAGATCTTCAGCAGCAGGTTCTCCTTGGTGATGACCAGCCTCTGGTTGAGCATGAACAGCTCCATCATGTCGTACTCCTTCCGGCTCAGGCGGACGGACCGCCCGCCGCAGCTGAGGGAGAAGGAGTTTTTCGCCAGCGTCAGGTCCCCGCAGCTGAGGGTGTCCGTGCTGCGCAGCTCCGGCTGGCGCCGGGTCAGCGCCCGGATGCAGGCCAGCAGCTCCTTGGGCTCGAAGGGCTTGGTCAGGTAGTAGTCCGCCCCGCAGTCCAGTCCCGTGACCTTGTCGGTGACCTCGGAGCGGGCGGTGAGCATCAGAACCGGCGTGGCGACATTGGCGGCGCGCAGCCGGCGCAGGACGGTGAAGCCGTCCATTTTGGGCAGCATCACATCCAGGATCATCACGTCGTAGATCCCCGTCAGGGCGTTGTCCAGCCCGGTTTCCCCGTCATGGCAGACATCGGCGGTATAGCCGTCCATCTCCATCAGATCCTGCAGCGTGGCCGCCAGGCGTACTTCATCTTCCACGATCAATACCCGCATATCGTTTTTCCTCCTGATTCCGGTATGGACACCGCCGCAGGCGGAGATTCTCCGCCTGCGGCGTAAGGGACATGGTATGGTTTATGCGCTCAGGCCGGCGGACGCCACCGACACCAGCGTGGAAACGGTGCTGGCGGAGATCAGGTAAATGGTGGTGTCGTCGTCCATCCGGGCGTAATAGCTGTCTCCATCCACATTTTTGGTGCCGATGGTCAGCGTCAGCGTCCCCTCTGTGCCGGAGTCGGGCACATAGGAGGCGGTGAGAACGGCGGTAGGCGCAGTGAAGCCGCACAGCTCCACAGCCTCGTCGGAGGGCTTATAGTCCGCGCACTTGGTAAAATACAGCCCGCCCAGCTCATCCAGCAGAGACTGGAGCGTCTCGTTATCCGTCACATTCGTCTCTCCGGACGTCCAGGTGACGGAGGAGGTCGTCTCTTCGTTTTCGTCCCCGTCGCCGGTGTCTGTGTCCTCGCTGCGGGAAGCGGTCAGCGTTGTTTCAACCGTGCCCTGAATGGTGAGGCTGTTGATGGTGTTCTCCGTCAAAACCGGCAGCTCCGGCAGGACGCACATGTCGTAGATGGGCGTGGAGAGATAGTTATAAAGCGTGTCGGCCACGATATACACCGGGCTTTCGGCGTCGTTCATCAGCATGTAGTAGCTGGTGCCGTCGGTGGTGGCCTTGCCGAAGGTGAGCTTCAGCGTCTCCCCGGTCTCGGCGTCGGTGGCGGTGAGGGTGGCGGAGGGCTGGTCCAGACCGTAGGCGTCCAGCGTGTCTCCATCGGTGATGGTCTGCTGGGGCTTGAGGGACTGGATGGCCTCCACGATGCTGGTCACTGTGGTGTCATCCAGGGGGAACTCCGGGTCGTCGCTCCAGATCCAGCTGCCCTCCTCGTCCTGGGAGAAGGAGAGCGTGGCGGTGCCGTTGCTGTAGGTGAGAGAGGTGTAGCCGTGGTCCTCTGTGATGGAGCTGGCGGCTTCCTGGGCGGCCTCTTCCTCCGCCTGCTTGGCGGCGTTGTTCCGCTTGATCAGCAGCACGGCGATCAGCACGGCCAGCAGTACCACCGCGGCGATCACCAGTCCCCGCAGGAGCTTTTTTTGTTGTCGAGTCATGAAAGAGAACCTCCCGTCTTAGAGTTTCTGGCGGCGCAGCCAGCGGATAAAGCCATAGATCAGCAGCGCACCGGGAACCAGGAAGATCAGCAGCAGCGCCCAGATGCCGCCGGTGGAGATGGTGTTGGTGGGGGTCTGCAGACTTACCGGCTCAATGGAGAGCGAGGAGATGTCGTCAAAGTCCACGGTGACGGCGCTGGTGAAGAGAGTGAGGTTATCCAGGTTGGTAAAGGTGGAGTTGATGGCGTCGTTGATGAGGGAGTCGGAGCCGAACACCGTCAGCCGTCCGGTGATGTTGTCGTCGATCTCCTCCGTGGCGGTGGCGGCCACCGCATAGGTGCCGGGGGTCTGGTCCTCGGCCGTGTCCCCGGTGACGGCCACGCCCTCCTCCGAGGTGGTCAGGAAGGACTGGACGGTGATGCTGTCCCGGGCGGGGTCTGTGAGGGTGAAGCCCCGGGAGGCACAGAAGAGCAGTGTTGCGTCGCTGGAGAGGCCGCTGGCCACATCCACGCTGTTGTCCACCAGCGGGAAGAACCAGTAGGGGTTATTCTGATAATACCGCTGGGTGTCGGCGATCAGCCCCGGTGCAACATCCATGCCGTAGGTTGCGCAGAGAGTCTCCAGGTTGGGCAGGGACAGATCCGCCCCTGCCATGTTGTAGATCACCTGTCCGCCGGTGGAGAGGTATTCCAGGATCATGTCCAGCTCGTCCGCCGCCAGGTCCCGGGTGGGGTCATTGATGATCAGCAGGTCGCAGTCCTCCGGGATGCCGTTGTTGGTCAGCAGGTTTACGCTGGAGATGGACAGATGGGACTTAGCCAGAAGCGTCTCCACCGTGCTGGACAGGGCGGTCTCATCGTGGCCGGTGGTCTGGTAGATGGTACGGGAGGCATCGGTGAGGACGCCGTCCACGGCGGAGGTCAAAAGTCCCTCGCCGTCAAAATCCGTCTCATTATAAGAGCCGTAGTAATAATAAGACATTATATCATATCCGATAATGTCGTCAATCGAAAAGCTCTCCTGGCGGCCGGTGGCCTCACAGGTGACCACGATGGTATTGCTGTCCACGCCGTAGTCCGTCAGCACGGAGGGGTACACCACAGGATTCGTGTACTCCACGCTGAGGTGGCTGCTGAGCTCTTCATAGGTGGCAAGAAAGCGGACGATACGGGTGTCCAGGCTGTCCTTGTCCGCCAGAACGTGGATCACCACGTCCTCGTCCAGATCCGCCAGGTAGTCCCGGGTGGTGTCGGAGATGTCGTAAATGCCGCTGTCGGTGAGATCGAACTGGGTCCAGTGCTCCGGCAGCTGGGCCGCCAGCAGGTTGACGAGGATCACCACTGCCACGGCCAGCGCGGTGATCGCGGCGGAAAGTGCGCCCCGGCGGGAGGAATGCCGGCCGGCGGCCTCCCGAATCTTGTGCAGGTTCATTGTCTGTTGCCTCCCTTCAGTTCCAACGGCGTTTTTGGACCACCTGAACGGTCAAAAACACCAGCAGCGCGATAAGGGAGAGATACAGCAGCACACCCCGCACATCAAAAACATGGTCCACGGAGAAGCTGTCAAACGCTCCCAGCAGAGAAAACCGTCCCAGCACGTCCGGCAGCAGTCCGGCGAACCGGTCGCTGGCCGCCGCATAGCCGCCGATGATGGCGGCGGCCCCCACCACAAAGACGGCGGCGGTCACCTTCCAGTTGCTGGAGAGGGCGTTGACAAGGAAGCACACCAGCGCCAGAATCACCAGCAGTCCCGCCAGGGACCCGCCGGCGGTGGAGGGGAGATACGCCACCAGCCCATCCCAGAGATAGAGCACCAGCAGCAGTCCGAAAGTGCCCACCGCGGAGAGCACCTGGCTCTCCGTCAGGGCGGAGATCAGAAGTCCCACGGCGATCTCCACCGCACCCAGCAGGAAAAAGGCCAGGATCGTGGCATAGTCCGCCAGGAGAAAGGCGGTGCCGTTGAAATGGATGATCAGGGGGCACAGGCAGGCGATCACCAGGGGGCAGGCCAGCACCGTCAGCATGGCCAGATACTTGCCCATCACCACGGCGGTGACAGAGACCGGCGCTGTCAGCAGCAGCTGGTCGGTACGGCTGCGGCGCTCCTCTGCCATGGAGCGCATGGTCAGAATGGGGACCAGGACCATCAGCACGAAGAGCGTGGCGCCCAGGGCGGTGGAAAAGTAGGCGTCACCCTGGAAGAGGTTATAGGCCATGAAGTAGATGCCGATAAACGCCGTCAGCACGGCGGTGAACATCCACCCGATCATGGAGTTGAAATAGGACTGTACTTCCCGCTTATAAACCGCTTTCATCGCCGGTTCCCTCCTGTTCTGCGTCGGTGGTCTCCTCTGTCTGGGCCGGTGTGCCAGCCAGCAGCGCCGCCGCCTGGGCGGCTACGGCGTCATCTTCATCCGTCAGGTCCAAAAAGACTTCTTCCAGAGTGGCTGTCTTTGGCCGCATCTCCAAAATAGGCTGGCGGGCCTGTGCAAAGGCGTAGAACAGGGATTCCCGGGCGTCGCCGTCAGCGGAGATCTCCATCCGCACGGTGTCCCCCTCCTGCTGGGCCTCGCAGGCGGTGATGCCGTCCACAGAGAGCACCGTGGACCGGACCGCCTCTGCCGAACCCCGCACCGTCAGCTCCAGCGCGCCGCCGGCGGAGAGCTTTTCCTCCAGGGCCTCCGGCGTGTCGCAGGCCATCACCTTTCCCTTGCGCAGAATCAGCACGTGGTCGCACACCGCCCGAATCTCCGAGAGGATGTGACTGCTCAAAAGCACGGTATGCTCCTTGGCCAGATGCCGGATCAGCGCCCGGATCTCTACCACCTGCTTGGGGTCCAGGCCCACCGTGGGCTCATCGAGAATGATGATGGGCGGAAAGCCCAGAATGGCCTGAGCCAGCCCCACCCGCTGGCGGTACCCCTTGGAGAGGTTTCGAATCAGACGCGATGCCTGTCCGTCCAGGTGGGTCAGGGACAACACCTCGTCCAGATCCTCCTGCCGCCGTTCCGGCGGCAGCTTTTTCAGCTCCGCGCAGAACCGCAGGTATTCCAATACCGTCATGTCCGGGTACAGCGGGGGGATCTCCGGGAGATACCCCACGCACTTGCGTGCGGCCTCCGGCTCTTCCAGAATGTTGTGGCCCTGGATGACCACGTCCCCCTCTGTGGCGGCCAGGTAGCCGGTCATGATGTTCATGGTGGTGGACTTTCCGGCACCGTTGGGACCCAGCAGACCGAATACCTGCCCATCCTCCACGGTAAAGCTGAGATGATCCACCGCGCAGTGGTTCCCGTATCGCTTCACCAGGTTTTTGACCTCGATCATACAAACCTCCATGCGCCCGCCGGGCGCCTTGTCTTAAAGATACCCTTCCCTCAGGGCCGGGAGAGGACAGACCTCTCCCCCTTTACAAAAGAGAGTATAGCCAGAGAATCTGAAATCCACCTGAAAGATACATCTTTACAAACTGTTCAAAATTTTTCAAGGTTGTTTTTAACTTTGGGGGATACACTAAAGCCATCCTCCAAGGAGGAACGAGCAAGAACCCCTCTCTTTTCATTTTCTTCTTTCTCTCTCCAAAAGCAGCGGACCTCCGGATTTCCGGAGGTCCGCTGCATCCTGTCAAAAGATCTTTTGACAGGATGCGCAAGTTTTTCAGAACCTCAGAAAGTTCTGAAAACTTCTGATTTAAAGCGAAAGACACCCTTCCTGGTTTTCTTTCGCAGCTATCTTCCTTCCCATTATTTCAAAGCCCCACTTTGTACAGCTGTTGTCGGCGGACCTCCGGATTTTCGGAGGTCCGCCGCTTTCCGTTTTCGGTCAGTTTGCCCGGATTTTTGGGAAAACCGGACGGGAGCTGTAAAAAAGTTATAAAGATCTTACATTTTTTTGATTTCCAGGGGGTTTTCCTTGCAAAAGTCCACCGCCTCTTATATAATAATTCCGCGAATTTTTCACGAAACCGGATAGAATGCGACTGCCGGTGGAACAGGAGGAAAAAGGACTATGAGAGGTGTACACAGCGCGGTGGATGATATCCGCCGGAATATCTTTACCGAGGTAGCCCGTCTTGCCTATGAGGGCGGCGATCTGAACCGGGTGGATATGATCCCCTACAAGATCGTTCCCGGCGAGGTGGCAAAGCATCGCCACGACGTGTTTTTGGAGCGGGCCATCGTGCAGGAGCGGGTCCGTCTGGCCTTGGGCATGAGCCTGCAGCCCGCCGGTGAGCAGTCCCCGGTCAGCGCCCAGATCCAGGAGGCCGCCACGGACCAGAAGTATTTTGAGGAGCCTTTGGTCAATATCATTCCCTTCGCCTGCAATGCCTGCCCGCCCAAGCAGATCCGCATCACGGACAGCTGCCAGGGCTGCATCTCCCACCCCTGCATGAACGTCTGCCCCAAGGACGCCATTTATCTCGATGAGAACAAGCACTGCCACATCGATCAGAGCAAGTGCATCAAGTGCGGCAAGTGCTTCAACCAGTGCCCCTACCGGGCCATCAGCAAGATCGAGCGTCCCTGCGCCGCCGCCTGCGGCATGGACGCCATCGAGTCTGACGAGCTGGGCCGGGCCAAGATCAACTATGACAAGTGTGTCTCCTGCGGCATGTGCCTGGTGAACTGCCCCTTCGCCGCCATCGCCGACAAGAGTCAGATCTTCCAGGTCATCAATGCCATGCAGCGCAACGACGAGGTCATCGCCTGCGTGGCCCCCGCCTTCGTGGGCCAGTTCGGCAAGGACGCCACCCCCGCAAAGCTCAAGGCCGCCATGCGCATCCTGGGCTTTACCGATGTGGTGGAGGTTGCCATCGGCGCGGACCTCTGCACCGTGGAGGAGGCCCACGACTTCCTGGAGAGCGTTCCTGCGAAGCAGCCCTTCATGGGCACGTCCTGCTGCCCCGCCTGGTCCGTGATGGCCAAGAAGCTCTTCCCCCAGTTCAAGGATTATATCTCCATGGCCCTGACCCCCATGGTCATCACCGCCCGCATGGTGAAAAAGGACCATCCCAACGCCCGCATCTGCTTCATCGGCCCCTGCGCCGCCAAGAAACTGGAGGCCAACCGCAGATCCGTCCGTTCCGACGTGGACTACGTCCTCACCTTTGAGGAGCTCCAGGGCATGTTCGACGCCAAGGAGATCAACTTCGCCGAGATCGAGGGCGATCCCGCCGACGACATGAGCGAGGGAACCGGCATGGGCCGGGGCTTTGCCGTGGGCGGCGGTGTGGCCGCCGCTGTGGTGGAGGCCATCAGCCACATCGACCCGGACCGGCAGGTCCCCATCGAGTACGGTGACGGACTGCGGGAGTGCAAGAAGATGCTGATGATGGCCAAGGCCGGCAAGCGGGACGGTTATCTGCTGGAAGGTATGGCTTGTCCCGGCGGCTGCGTGGCCGGCGCCGGCACCATCACCCCGGTGAAGGAGAGTGCCGCCAATGTGGACCGGTTCAAGAAGGCCGCCCCTGAGCTCAGCTGCACCAACAGCCCCTTCGTCAGCCGGCTGAAGGAAGTGGAAGAATAAAGGCCATACGGCCGGACATTGTGTCAAACAATGTCCGGCCGTATTTCTTTTTGTATAAAAGTTTTACGAAAAATTGTGCAAGTCGACATTAAACGCGAAAATATTACGTACGCTGGAGAAAAAAACAAAGTTTTTTCCTAGAGCACCGAATATTTTTCTATCGTTTTTTCGCTTTTGGAGGATTAGAATAAAAGCAACATCGGGTCAGGAGTATTCCTTCCGGGAAAGAAACCGGCCCTAAAATTAACAGGAGGAACAAAGATGAAGAAGTTTCTTGCACTCATCCTGGCTCTCGTCATGAGCCTGTCCCTGGTGGCCTGCGGCAGCGAGGAGACCACGGACGACGGAGCGACTGACGGCGATACCGCAGCCAGTGAGCTGAACGTCGGCGTGTTCTATTACAACTATTCCGATGCGTACATCACCACCGTCCGCAATGCCATGGACGGCCTGCTGGAAGAGGCCGGCATCACTTACAACAACTATGACGGCGCTGGCAACCAGGCAACCCAGCTGGACCAGATCAACACCGCCATTTCCAACGGCGCCAACCTTCTGGTGGTCAACATCGTGGAGACCTCTTCTCCCGACGCTGCCCAGCAGGCCTGCGATGCCGCCAAGAACGCCGGCATCCCCATCATCTTCTTCAACCGCGAGGTTGAAAACAGCGTGGTCGACAGCTATGAGAACTGCGCTTTCGTCGGCACCGACGCCGCCGAGGCCGGCCACATGCAGGGCGAGATGATCGGCAACTTCCTGCTGGAGAACTACGATGCGGTTGACCTCAACGGCGACGGCACCATCTCCTACGTCCTGTTCAAGGGCCAGGAGGGCAACAAGGAAGCCGAGTACCGCACTCAGTATTCCGTGGAGGACGCCGATGCCATCCTGACCGAGGCCGGCAAGCCCGCTCTGTCCTTCTATGACGCCAACAACACCTCCAAGTACCTGGTGGACACCACCGGCAACTGGTCCTCTCAGGCTGCTACCGACTACATGAACACCATCCTGGCCGCTTACTCTGAGGCCAGCGGAAACATGGTGGAGCTGGTCATCGCCAACAACGACGGCATGGCCGAGGGTGCCATCGCTGCTCTGCAGGCCGCCGGCTACAACACCGGTGAGGAAGGCAGCACCACCATTCCCGTCTACGGCGTGGACGCCATGGACTCCGCTGTCCAGAAGATCGAGAACGGCCAGATGACCGGTACCGTCAAGCAGGACGCCGAGGGCATGGCCAGCACCATCATGACCCTGGTGAACAACATCAACACCGGCGCCGCCCTGATGGACAACACCGCTGACTTCGTGGTGGACAGCGACTGCGCCAAGATCCGTGTGCCTTACGCCATGGTCACTTCCGAGGAAGCTGCGGCCTGATTGGCAGGCAGCGCCCCAGTCTGAACTATGAGCAGAGCGCGGGGCTGTCGATCATCGACAGCCCCGCCTTTTCACACATGGAGCAGGAGCCCCTGCCTGAGCGGCATTCTCCGTGCCGCTCAGGCGGAAGCTCCCCCATTCAAGTATGTGCAAAGGAGGAGAAAACGATATGGATCAGCCGGCATTGCTGGAAATGAAAAACATCTGCAAGTCGTTTCCCGGCGTCAAAGCCCTGGACAATGTCTCCCTGACCGTCCGGCCCGGCACCGTCCACGCCCTGATGGGAGAGAACGGCGCGGGCAAATCCACGCTGATGAAGTGCCTCTTCGGCATTTATTCCAAGGACAGCGGCACCATCACCCTGGAGGGGAAGGAAGTCAACTTCAAAAGCTCCAAGGAGGCCATGGAAAACGGCGTCGCCATGGTGCATCAGGAGCTCAACCAGGCCCTGACCCGCACGGTCACCGACAACCTCTGGCTGGGCCGCTACCCCAAGGTGGGCGGCATCATGGTCAGCGAGAGCATCATGCGCAAGCGCACCAAGGAGATCTTCGACCAGCTGGAGGTTCATGTGGACCCCAGAGCCATCATGTCCACCATGCCCGTTTCCCAGCGGCAGATGGTGGAGATCGCCAAGGCCGTCAGCTATGACGCCAAGGTCATCGTCTTCGACGAACCCACTTCCTCCCTGACGGAGACCGAGGTGGAGCACCTGTTCCGCATCATCAACATGCTGCGGGACAAGGGCTGCGGCATTATTTACATCTCCCACAAGATGGAGGAGATCCTCCGCATCAGTGATGAGGTCACCATCATGCGGGACGGCCAGTATGTGGCCACCAAGCCCGCCAAGGACCTGACCATGGAGGAGATCATCCGTTTGATGGTGGGCCGTGAGCTCACCAACCGCTTCCCCCCCAAGGAGAATGTCCCCGGTGAGACTATCCTGGAGGTAGAGCACCTCTCCGGCAAGTACACCCGCCTCAAGGAGGCCTCCTTCCAGCTGCGCGCCGGTGAGATCCTGGGCATCGCGGGCCTGGATGGCTCCGGCCGCACCGAGGTGCTGGAAAACCTCTTCGGCGCCATGACCAAGGCCAGCGGAACCATCCGTCTCCACGGCAAGGAGATCAAAAACCGCAATCCCCGGGAGTCCATCAAAAACGGCTTCGCCCTGCTGACGGAGGAGCGCCGGGCCACCGGCATCTTCGGCATCCGGGACATTCTGGACAACACCGTCATCTCCAACCTGAAACATTACCTCATCGGCGGCATCTGCCTCTCCAACAAGAAGATGCGTGAGGATACGGACTGGGCCATCAAGGCCATGCGCATCAAAACGCCCAGCCAGAAAACCCAGATCCGCTCCCTCTCCGGCGGCAACCAGCAGAAGGTCATCATTGGCCGGTGGCTGCTCACCAAGCCGGAGGTGCTGCTGCTGGACGAGCCCACCCGCGGCATCGACGTGGGCGCCAAGTACGAGATCTATGAGCTGATCATCAACCTGGCCAAGGAAGGCAAGGGCGTTATCATGGTGTCCTCCGAGATGCCGGAGCTGCTGGGCGTGTGTGACCGGATTCTGGTCATGTCCGGCGGCCAGCTGGCCGGCGAAGTGGATGCCAAGACTACCAGCCAGGAGGAGATCTTGACCCTGGCTGCCAAATACGTGTAAAAGAGGGGGAAATCACCAATGAGTAAGGAATCCAAGACCATGGAACGGGAGGCTCAGGTGAAGGCCCGGGCAAAAGAGCCCTGGACCGCGCGCCGTGTGGGCGACCTGATCCTCAATAACGCCCTGATCATCATCATGGTGATCGCGGTCATTTACATCGCCATCGTCAACAAGAACTTCATGAAGCCCGCGTCCATTATCAACATCCTGGCCCAGACCTGCGCCTATCTGCCGGTGGCCCTGGGTGTCGGCGGATGCATCGTGCTGACCGGTACCGACCTGAGCGCCGGCCGCATCGTGGGCCTGACCGCCTGTATCTCCGCCTCTTTGCTGCAGTCTGTGGACGCCGCCAGCAAGATGTGGGTGAACCTGACCCCGCCCAACGTGATCCTGGTGCTGATCCTGGCCATGGTTATCGGCGGTGCCATCGGCGCCTTCAACGGCTTCTTCGTGGCCAAGTTCAAGCTGCATCCCTTCATCGTCACCCTGGCCAGCCAGCTGATCGTCTATACCTTCCTGCTGCTGTATGTGAAGGCCGGCAACAACAACGGCATGGCCATCTCCGGTCTGGACAAGTCCTATTCCAACTTCATCACCGGCTCCCTGCCCTTCGCCAAGATCGACGGCACCCCCATCCCCAACTACGTGTGGATCGCCGTGATCTGCACCATCGTGATGTGGTTCATCTGGAACAAGACCACCTTCGGCAAGAACATGTTCGCTCTGGGCGCCAATGAAGAGGCCGCTCGGGTCTCCGGCGTCAACGTGTTTGCCACCACGCTGATGGTCTTTGCCCTGGCCGGCGCCATGTACGCCGTCACCGGTTTCATCGAGGGTGCCCGCGTGGCCTCCAACACCGCCAACACCGGCCTCAACTACGAGTCCGACGCCATCGCGGCCTGCGTCATCGGCGGCGTCTCCTTCGTCGGCGGCATCGGCAAGATCCGCGGCATCGTCATCGGTGTGCTGATGCTGCGCCTGATCTTCGTGGGCCTCAACATGATCGGCATCAACCAGGACCTGTTCTACATCATCAAGGGCGGCATCATCCTCTTTGCCTGCGCCCTGGATATGCGCAAGTATCTGGTCAAGAAGTGAGAAACCGGGGGACTGCACTCCCCCTCTTCCCCGCCGTCCTGCGCGGCGGCGGGGGCGGTATCTCCGCCCGCACGCGGGCGGACCCGGGGCTTTTGCTCCCGGACCCCTGGGGGGCACGCACTGGCTGCGCGCCCCCTCTTTTTGTTCCCATTCCGGGGGCAATGTGCTATACTGACGGAGAAAAGGATGTGAGAAAGACATGGGCCTCTATAAGGTGCTGCTGGTGGACGACGAGGAGGACATCCGGGTGGGAATCAGCCGGAAAATGGACTGGAACGGTCTGGGATTTGAATTGGTGGGCGAGGCGGAAAACGGCCGCGACGCCCTGGAACTGGCGGAGTCCGTGCAGCCGGATGTGGTCCTGACGGATATCAAAATGCCCTTCATGGATGGGCTGGAGCTGTGCAGTATTTTGACCAAGCGGCTGCCGGGGTCCAAGTTTGTGGTGTTCTCCGGCTTTGACGATTTTGAGTACGCCAAGCAGGCGGTGCGGATGAACGTCTCGGAGTATATCCTCAAGCCCATCAACGCCGCAGAGCTCTCCGGGGTGCTGCAAAAGCTCAAGGAGCAGCTGGACGCCGAGCGGACGGAGCGGCAGAACCAGGAGACCCTGCGCCAGCGCTATGAGGAGAGCCTGCCGGTACTGCGCAGCCTCTTTCTCTCCCGGCTGCTGGAGGGCCGGGTGGACCGGACGGAGGAGCTGGCGGCCCGGTACGACGTGGACCTCTCCGGCCCGTCTCTGGCGGCGGCCCTGGTCCATATCCATGCCCCCCAGGAGCGGCGGGAGCTGCTCTCCCTCTCCGTGCAGCAGCTCTTCGAGGAAAATCTCTCGCTGCCCGGATGTGTGTGCCGTCCCTTCTTGTATAAGGAGACGGTGGCCCTGCTGGCCTCGCTGCACAGCGAGGTTTCCATCTACGACTTCATCACCGCCGTGGGCCGGGTCTGCGCCCTTTCAGAGCGGTATCTGGGCGTCAAGCTGACGGTGGGCGTAGGGACCCCCTGCGCCACGCCGGAGGAACTGCCCAAGTCCGCCGCCGGCGCCCGCAGCGCCCTGGACTACCGTGGACTGGTGGGTAAGGGCGGCACCATCTACATCGGCGACCTGGAACCGGACGCCGGGGTCCGGCCCGCCTTCGACGAAAACGACGAGCGGGCGGTGACCGCCGCCGTGAAGCTGGGCAGCGCCCAGGAGGTCCGGGATGTGGCCCGGCAGCTGACGGACAAGCTCCGGGCTTCGGGGCAGTCCATGGCCCAGTGCAACCTCTTCTTTCTGGAGCTTTTGACCTGCCTTTTGAAGCTGACCCGGAGCGCCGGACTGGAGCTGTCGGAGGTGTTCGGCTCCGGGTTCACCGGAACCGTCCAGGCTACGGATTTTGACTCGCCTCAGGCTCTGGAGGACTGGTGTGTGGAGCGGTGCCTGCGCATCCAGGAGCTGATCCGCCGCAGGCGGACTGACTCCGCCGGCGAGCTGGTGGAGCGGGCCAAGCGGTTCATCAACGACCATTACGCCGAAAGTGATCTCTCCGTGGAGCGGCTGTGCGCCCATCTGCACCTGAGCCCGGCGTACTTTTCCACCCTCTTCAAGCGGGAGGTGGGCATGAGCTTCACCGCCTATGTGACGGTGGTGCGGATGGAGGCGGCGGCCACGGCCCTGCGCACCACGGAGGAAAAGACTTATCTCATTGCCCGCAAGTGCGGCTATGACGACCCCAACTATTTCAGCTATGTCTTCAAACGCCATTTCGGCGTGACCCCCACGAAGTACCGCGCCGGTGCCTGAGCACCGGAACGGACCACCTTTTTTGAGAGGAGGCCTCCCTGTGCTCGGACCGTTTCGCAGGTGGTGGCGGGAGTTTTACCGCCGCAGCAGCATCCAGGGCATCTTGTCCCTGTCCTTCACCGCCGTGGCGGTGGTGGGCATGATCTTCATGGGCCTGGCGCTGTTTTTCCGCTTCTCCGCCAACACCAACACCCAGATGGCGGAAAACAGCCAGCGGGTGCTGGCTCAGGTGAATCTCAATCTGGATGCCTACCTGCGCCGGATGATGCGGCTGTCCGACACGGCCTATTACTCCGTCATCAAGGATGCGGACCTGGCGGAGGAGGATCTGTCAGAGGATCTGGACCTGCTCTACGAGAACAACCGGGACGCCCTGGTGTCCATCGCACTGTTCTCCGAGGAGGGGGAGCTGATCGCCTCCACGCCGCTGGTGGGGCTCAAAAACAGCGTCAATCCGGAGAAGGAGTCCTGGTTCACCACCGCCATGGAGCGGATCGAAAACCTCCACTTTTCCACGCCCCATGTGCAAAACCTCTTTGAGGACCCGGATTACCAGTATCGCTGGGTGGTGTCCCTCAGCCGGCAGGTGGAGCTGACCCGGGCCGGTTCCATTGAGAGCGGCGTGCTGCTGGTGGACATGAGCTTCGGCGGCATCGAGCAGATCTGCAAGGATGTGGACCTGTCCTCCACCGGCTACCTCTACCTCATTGACGGGGACGGGGAGATCATCTATCATCCCCGCCAGCAGCTGATCTACGCGGGACTGCTGGAGGAAAACAACCGCACCGCCGCTGGCTATACCGACGGCAGCCACCAGGAGACCTTCGGCGGCGCCCGCCGTGAGGTGACGGTGAAGACCGTGGGCTACACCGGCTGGAAACTGGTGGGCGTGGTGCCCTCGGAAAACCTGTGGGACAACTACGGGCAGCTGGTGCTGTTCTTCCTCTTCGTGGTGCTCTTCTCCGTCTTTTTGCTGGTATTTGTGAACCTGCGCCTCTCCGAGTGGATCACCGCCCCGGTGAAAAAGCTGGACCGGGCGGTCAAGGAATTGGAGGCCGGCGGCACGGAGGCCGACTTCGATGTGGGCGGCCCCGGCGAGGTGGAGCATCTGAGCCACTCCATCCGCTCCATGGTCTCCACCATGCGCCACCTGATGGACGACATCATCCAGCAGGAGGAGCAAAAGCGCCGCAGCGAGCTGGAGGTGCTTCAGTCCCAGATCAACCCCCACTTCCTGTACAACACTCTGGACAGCGTTATCTGGCTGACGGAAAACGGCCGCACCGACGACGCGGTGGTGATGCTCACCTCCCTGGCCCGCTTCTTCCGCATCTCTTTGAGCCGGGGCAGCAGCATCATCCCCATCCGGGACGAGCTGGAGCACGCCCGGCACTATCTCACCATTCAGAAGATGCGCTACAAGAACAAGTTCTCCGCCACCATCACGGCGGAGGACGGCGTGGAGAGCCTTTATACCATTAAGCTCATCGTCCAGCCCATCCTGGAAAACGCCATTTACCACGGCATGGCCTACGCCGACGGGGACGGGGAGATCTCCGTCCGGGCCTTCCGGGACGGGGAAGACGTACTCATCGAGGTCTCCGACAACGGCCCTGGCATGCCGGAGGAAGTGGTGGCCAATCTCCTCAATCCCAACGGCCCTGCCGCTGCGGCGGGGGCCAAGGGCTCCGGCATCGGCTTCCGGAATGTGCACCAGCGCATCCGGCTGACCTTCGGGGCGGACTATGGCCTGACCATCCTCAGCGAGCCGGATGACGGCACCACCGTCCGGATCCGCCTGCCGGCGCTGGACGAGGAGGCGGCCCGCCGCTACCGGAAGGAGGGAGAGGCATGAAACGGAAGGTGATCTGGCAGCTGGTGGTGCCCCTGCTGGGACTGTGTGTGCTGTTTTTGCTGCTGGCGATGGAACCCACGGATGTCCAGACCCGGCAGGAGCCGGTGGAGATCTCCGTGATTTTGCGGGAGACGGAGGGCGGCACCTGGTCCGTCACCCGCCAGGGGATGGAACAGGCGGCACTGGACCTGAATGTGGAGCTGCGGATGCTGACCCTCAGTCAGGAAAATGACGCCCAGGAGCAGCGGGAGCTGCTGGAGCGGGAGACGGACAACGGCGCGGATGGGCTGCTGCTGATCCCCGCTGACCGGGACGTGCTGGCGCAAACCGTGGAGGATGTGACCAACGCCATACCGGTGGTGACCATGGAGACGGACATGTCCGAGGACGGTGCCGCCGCCTGTGTCAGTGTGGATAACACCGCCCTGGGGCGGATGCTGGGGGAGATCGCCATCAACGGCGCACCAGAGGGATCTTCCGTGCTGCTGCTCAGCGGCGTGCCGGATGCCACCGGCATCTCTGACCGGATGGACGCAGCGGCGGAGGTTCTGGAGGCGGCGGGGCGCCGGGTCTACCGCTGTACGCTGCGCAAAGAGGAAAATCTGGAGTCTGTGCTGGCGGGTGAGCTGGCCGCCTGGTCTCCAGCGGCGGTGGTGGTGGCGGACACCACCACGCTGGAACGGACCGCCGGGCTGCTGCGGGAGCAGACGTCTGCTCCGCTGCTGTACGGCGCCGGTTCCAGCGCCGCCATTGCGGCCTTTTTGGAACAGGGCACCGTCACGGCGGTGGTGGCCCGTAACGAATTTGCTGCCGGATACCTGGCGGTGGAGGCGCTGGTGGACGCCATTTCCAAAAATGGCTCTCAGGAGGTCCCGCCGCTGTCGTTTTCCGTGGTGCGCAAGGAGAACATGTATGAGCCGGAGCATCAAAAGCTGTTGTTCCCGGTGACCCGGTGAGGATGGAAGGAGGCGTGGCATGAAAAAAGCCGCTGTGGCGGCCGCGGCCGCAGTGCTGGTGGTGCTGGTACTGCTGGTCGGCTGCGGAAAAGAGCGGGAGACGCCTACCGTCCGCATCGGTGTGGCGCTCTATCAGCAGGAGGACACCTTCCTCTCCACCGTAGTGCAGAACCTGGAGCAGCTGGCCCGGACGGAGGAGCAGGAACGGGGCATCAAGATCAATCTCAACGTGACGGACGCCCGGGGCAGTCAGTCCGCCCAGAACGAGCAGGTGGACACCTTTTTGCAGCAGGGGTGCGACGTGA
>FR890893.1:46407-47181 GCA_000436875.1 Oscillibacter sp. CAG:155
GGACACTTGGGGGGGCGCCGGCCGGCCCGCCGTCTGCGTGGACAAGGCCCAGGCCGCCGGTGTGCCGGTGATCTTCTTCAACCGGGAGCCGGTGGAAGAGGACCTGGACCGCTGGGAGAACGCCTATTATGTGGGGACCCCGGCGGAGGAGGCCGGCCGGCTTCAGGGCGGCATCGTGCTGGACGCCTGGAAGAAGGACCCGGCCGCACTGGACAAAAACGGGGACGGCGTGCTCCAATATGTGATGCTGGAGGGGGAACCGGGACACCAGGATGCGCTGCTGCGGACGGAGTACAGCGTCAAGACGCTGATGACCGCAGGCGTGACCACGGAGAAGCTGGCCAATTACAACGCCGACTGGCAGCGGGGGCTGGCCACCGTGCGGATGCAGCAGTGGCTGGAGGAGTTCGGGGACCGGATCGAGCTGGTCTTTGCCAACAACGACGATATGGCCTTGGGGGCCATCGACGCCTGTTTGGCGGCCGGCATGACCCAGGAGGAGATGCCCTTCATTGTGGGTGTGGACGCCACACCCCCCGCGCTGGAGGCACTGGAAGAGGGCACGCTCCAGGGGACGGTCCGCAATGACGCCGCCGGTCAGGCCCAGGGGATTCTGGATCTCACCTGCGCCCTGCTGGACGGCGGGGACCCGATCAAGGCGGTGGGACTGGAGGACGGACACTACCTGTGGCTGACCTACACTACCGTTACCCGGGAAAACCTGCCGAATGAGGGGTCATAAAGAAGCAGGCGGGAGCGATTCTTTGGAATCGC
>FR890894.1 GCA_000436875.1 Oscillibacter sp. CAG:155
ATTCTAGATCTGCAAACAAGAACAGCACGGCGGAAAGCCGTGCTGTTTTTATCCCTTTTTCAAAAAGGTCAGCAGCTGCAGCAGAAAACTGCCGAACAGCAGCATCAGCGTCAGAGTGTCCGTGGTGCTCACCATTTGCCGTCCTCCCCCAAAAGTGCCGCCTGTTCCGCGCCTGATAAAAAGCGGGACTGGAAGGATGTCAGCCTGGCGCGGTAATCATCATAAGCGGCACCATATTCCGGGGTCTCCTGCAGCTGGACCCAGGCCTCCAGCTTTTCCAGCTTCTCCGGTGTGCGGCTGCCGTCTGTGACAGTGTCCACGGTGGGCGGTTCCAGCTTGTAATAGCGATACCAGTCCGCATACTGTTTGGCCGGAGAGTCCGGGATGTGGTCGTAGAGAAATTTCAGGTTTTCCGCCAGATAGTGGTTCCGTCTGGGGGTTCCGCCCAGCCGTCCCATCACATCTGCCAGCAGGTAAGGATGAAACAGCGGCAGGTACAGCAAAAAGACCTCCAGGGATCGGATGGGCATGCCCTCCTGCCAGCATTCCAGAAATGCAAGATGCTGGTCAGAGGATTCCGGGGTGGAAAATTCCCGGTCACAGGGGGCATGCGGTCGGGGGAGTGGTGCTGCCCGTTCGGCGCTGCGCAGTTCCTCCAGTGTCTGAGCGGTCACCGGAAGCGGTTTTTGAAATACCAGAATATCCCGCAGGTCCGCATCAAAAAATTTGGACAGCAGCACCAGCGTTTCCAAAGAGATCGGGCGCTCCGGGTCGTTGAGCCAGTTGCGGATGGTCCTGGGCGTGACGAACATCGCCTCCGCCAGAACCTCCGGAGAAATCCGACCGACCATCAGGTCCCGCAGGTTTTCTTTGGTGGACTCCCAGTTGATGGAAAAGTAAGCGTGGGGATTAAACGGCATGAAAATCACCTCATGGGCCGATGATACCATGGCGGAAGGGAAGTGACAAGGAAATCCCATTTCCACAAAGCGGAGGCAAAAAAAGAAACGGCCCCACAGGGCCGTTTCGGAAAAAGATCAAACAGACAGGGACTCTGCCAGCTCCAGACCGGGGTTGTGCTTGGTCAGGAATCCCACGGACCACTCGCCGCCGAAGGCGATGAGGCTGCGGCCCTTGAAATCCTCCAGTACCGCGGAGCCGGTGCACAGCACCAGATCTTTGGGATCGCAGGGCGTGGCCTGGATGAACCGGAGATGATCGTAGGGAAGACCGGTCATGTAAAGGTCTACGCCGTACTCATTTTTCATCCGGTATTCAAAGACGTCGAACTGCAGGGTACCCACCACGCCCACGATGACCTCTTCCAGGCCGGCCTCTGGGATCTTGAAGATCTGGATGGCGCCCTCCTGGGCGATCTGTTCGGTGCCCTTGATGAACTGCTTGCGCTTCATGGTATCCTTGGGGGAGACCCGCATGAAGTGCTCCGGCTCAAAGGTGGGAATGCCGGAGTAGCGGAACTTTTTGCCCGGTACGGTGATGGTGTCACCAATGGAGAAGATGCCGGGGTCAAACACGCCGATGATGTCGCCGGCATAGGCCTCGTCCACGATCTCGCGCTCCGCAGCCATCATCTGCTGGGGCTGGCTCAGCCGCATCTTCTTGCTGGTCTGGACGTGATAGTACTCCGCATCTCGCTGGAACTTGCCGGAGCAGATCCGCAAAAAGGCCAGCCGGTCCCGGTGGGCCTTGTTCATGTTGGCCTGGATCTTGAAGACAAAAGCGGAAAAATCCGGGGAGAAGGCGTCCACCTCGCCCTGGTCGCTGACGCGGTTCAGCGGCGGCGTGGTCATCCGCAAAAACTCTTCCAGGAAGGGCTCCACACCGAAGTTGGTGAGAGCGGAGCCGAAAAACACGGGGGAGAGAGTGCCGTGGCGCACGGCGTCCAGGTCGAACTCCCGGCCCGCGCCCAGCAGCTCCACTTCCTCCCGCAGAGCTTCCGCCTTGGAAGTGCCCAGCAGTTCCTCCAGCTCCGGGTCGTCCAGTGCCACCTCGGTGGAGGCAGCCTTTTTGCCGTGACCCTCGCCGGAGAAGAAGAGAATCCGCTGCTTTTCCCGGTCATAGACACCCTGGAATTCCTTGCCGCAGCCGATGGGCCAGTTGACGGCATAGGTGTCGATGCCCAGCTCCCGCTCTACTTCTTCGCACAGTTCCAGCGGGTCCCGGGTCTCCCGGTCCATCTTGTTGATAAAGGTGAAGATGGGGATGTGCCGCAGGGCGCAAACCTTGAACAGCTTGCGGGTCTGGGGTTCCACGCCCTTGGCACCGTCGATGACCATCACGGCGCTGTCGGCGGCCATCAGTGTGCGGTAGGTGTCCTCGGAGAAATCCTGGTGGCCCGGGGTATCCAGAATGTTGATGCAAAAGCCGTCGTGCTGAAACTGCATGACGGAGGAGGTGACGGAGATGCCGCGCTGCTTTTCAATTTCCATCCAGTCGGAGGTGGCGGCCTTGGCACGCTTGCCCTTGACCTCGCCGGCCTGGGCGATAGCTCCGCCGTAGAGTAGGAACTTTTCGGTCAGGGTGGTTTTACCGGCGTCCGGGTGGGAGATGATGGCAAAAGTGCGCCGGCGTGAAATTTCAGAACGAAGATCAGACATGAAACGCTCTCCTCATGCAGCAAATCTAAATCGTAAAAAAGAGACAGCCATACGGCTGTCTCTTTTTCTGGTGGAGACGAAGAGGATCGAACTCTCGACCTTACGGATGCGAACCGTACGCTCTCCCAGCTGAGCTACGCCCCCATTTACCACTGATGTTCAGCGGCAAATGATATTATACCATAAATTTTCCCTTTGTAAAGCATATTTTTTTCTGGAAAGCAAAAATTTTTGGTTGATAAATTTCACGGCGTATAGTAAAATGAATAAGCTATGAAAAAGTCCTCCGCATGCAGCTGCGGAGCCGGTCTCGCGCAATGGATGCCCGCGAACCATGTCAGGCGGGGAACCGAGCAGCATTAAGCGGGATGTTCCATGTGCCGCGAGGGCGCCGGTTCCGCAGCTGCATACGGAGGACTTCGTTTTCTTTCCGGGAGGTGTGTCATGTACCAGGCGCTGTACCGCAAATGGCGGCCCAAGACGTTTTCTGATGTCATCGGCCAGTCCCATATCACCCAGACCCTGAAAAAGCAGGTGGCGGAGGGGCGGACCTCTCATGCCTACCTGTTTACCGGCACCCGGGGAACCGGAAAGACCACCTGTGCCAAAATCCTGGCCAAGGCTGTCAACTGTGAGCATCCGGTGGATGGGGACCCCTGCTGCCAGTGTGCCAGCTGCCAGGGGATCGAAAACGGCAGCTTCCTGGATGTACTGGAGCTGGACGCCGCCTCCAATAATGGCGTGGATCAGGTGCGGGCGCTGCGGGATGAGGCCATCTATTCCCCTGCCAATGTGAAAAAGCGGGTTTATATTGTGGACGAGGTCCATATGCTCTCCACGCCGGCGTTCAACGCCCTTTTAAAGATTCTGGAAGAGCCGCCGGAACATCTGATGTTTATTCTGGCCACTACGGAGCTCCACAAGGTGCCGGCCACCATTTTGTCCCGGTGCCAGCGCTTTTCCTTTAAGCGCATCACACCCCAGGATATTGCATCCCGCCTGACATACGTGGCCGGGCAGGAGGGCATCGCCCTGGCGCCTGACGGGGCGGAACTGCTCAGCCGTCTGGCGGACGGCGCACTGCGGGATGGACTGAGCCTTCTGGATCAGTGTGCTGCCGCGGGCGGCACCATCGATGCGGCGGCTGTGCTGGAGGTGCTGGGCCTTGCGGGAAATCTCCAGACGGCCCGGCTGATGGAACAGATTTTGAACCGGGATGCAAAAGCAGCTCTGCTGCAGTTGAACCAGCTTTACAGTGGCGGCAAGGATGTAGGCGCCGTACTGGGAGAACTGAGCACGCTGGTCCGGGATCTGCTGCTGCGGCGGACCGCCCCGGAAGGCGGCGCGGCGCTGCTCTCCGGCGGATATGACAGCGCCACGCTGGACAAGCTGGGGAAGGATGTCTCCGCCGTCCGGCTGATTTATCTGGCAACCACCCTGCAGAAGACCACCGCTGACCTTTATTACAGCTCCAATCGCCGCACGGACGCAGAGCTGTGTCTGCTGCGGCTGTGTGATGAGTCCCTCTCCGGGGATCTGACGGCCCTGGAGGCCCGGATTCAGCGGCTGGAGGAGGGCGTCGCCCGTGGGCAGCTGATTCACGGTGCCGTTGCCAAAAGTGGTGAGACAGCAAAGCTGCACCGGGAAGCGCCGGCTCCCAAAGCGTTCCGGGAAGGGACTGCTGGAACCCCGGAAGAGAGTCCGGTTTCCGAGATGCCAGCCCCGGCGGTGGATGAGCCCCCTTGGGAGGAGCCGCCGCTGCCGGAAGAGCCGCCCATGCCGGAGGATCTGGGACAGCGGATCTTTGAAGTTCCGGAGGACCCGCCCGCTGTAAAGGCCAGAGTCAGACAGACGACCGCTGCGCCAACGGCATCGAAAGCGGCTCCGCCTGCTGCCATAGCAGGAGACGGAAACTGGTGGCGGGCTCTGGCGGAGAACTGTAAAGGACGTCTGCCGCCCATGTATCGGGCATTCCTGGATATGTGTACCGGAGCGCTTTCCGGCGACCTGCTGACGGTTTATGCACCGGATGATATCACTCTGGGCCGGCTGGAGAACGACCGGGTGAAGAGCGCGTTGTGCGAAGAGGCGGAGAAGGCCTCCGGGGTCAGCATCCGGCTGAGGTTCCAGGTGGGGGAGCCGCCGAAGGCATCGCCCCAAAAGAATTTGCAGAATCTGCTGAAGTTCGGCAGCCAGTTCGACAAC
>FR890895.1:0-3984 GCA_000436875.1 Oscillibacter sp. CAG:155
CACCGCTCCCATCTTCGAGATCGCCGACTACGGCATCTGCGGCGACCTGTTCAAGGTTACCCCCATGCTGATCGAGGCCATCAAGGCCGCCAAGGCTGCGAAGTAATCAACGCAAAATCCCCGCCCGGAGCCCGGGCGGGGATTTTGTTCCAACGGCTGGAATGGAGAGCGAACACCTGGCCTGCGGAAAGATATCCGCAAGCATCCGGATGCGGGCAGCGTTTTGGCTCCCGGACGGAAAAAGAAGGGGGACAGGCGGAGCGAGGTGTGCTACAATGAAACCCGCAAAGAGTTTGAAACGGAAGGAAGGTCTCAATATGGCAAAAGTCTATGCAATGATCGCAAACGGAACGGAAGAGGTGGAGTGCCTGGCAGTGGTGGATCTGCTCCGGCGCAGCGGCGTGGAGACCGTGCTGGTATCCGTGGAGGAGGACTGTGAGATCATCAGCTCCCACAAGGTCCGCATCACGGCAGATGCGGTGCTGGCGGATACGGATCTCTCCGATGGAGATGTGATTTTCCTGCCGGGCGGCATGCCCGGCGCAGAGCGGCTGTCCGCCTGCGGGCCGCTGCTGGAGGCATTGGAGCAGGCGGACCGGGAAGGCCGCCGGATCGCGGCCATCTGTGCGGCCCCGGGAGTGGTTCTGGGACGCCACGGCTTGCTCAAGGGGAGAACCGCCACCTGCTTCCCCGGCTTTGAAAAGGAGTTCGGAGATGGCCGCTACACCCATCAGGGCGTGGTGACGGATGGCAATCTAACCACGGCCCGGGGACTGGGCTTTGCTGTGGACCTGGGGCTGGAACTGGTGGAGCTTCTGCTGGGAAGTGAAGCAGCAGAGGAGACCCGCCGCCGGATTCAGTATCGCTGAGGAACCCGGGAACGTGCTCGGAGAAAGGAGAGGAGTATGAGAGGCATTGCAGGGAAGGTTACCCTGATCACCGGCGGCATCCGGGGTATCGGAAAAGGCATCGCCAGACGCTTTGTGGAAGAGGGCGCCCAGGTGATCGTCACCGGCAGCAAGGATGTGGAAAATGCCCGCAAAACGGTGGAAGAGCTGAGCAAGCTGGGGAAGATCGAGTCCTACATGGCGGACCTCAGTGACGCCGGGGCCATTGACAAGATGATTGATGATGTAGTGAAAAAATACGGCCGGATTGATATCCTCATCAACAACGCCGGTATCCAGATCCGGGAGTGGGCCACGGAGTTCAAGGTGGAGGATTTCGACAAGGTGCTGGGGGTCAACCTGCGGGCTTACTATCTGGCAGCCCGGGCGGCGGCCCGCTACATGAAAAAGCAGGGCGGCGGCAGCATCGTGTGCATCTCCTCCGGCAACTCCGAGCGCTACACTACCCGCCGCTCCGCCTATAACATCTCCAAGGCGGCAGTGAATGGACTGGTGGGTACCCTGGGCGTGGAATGGGGCCGGTTCAACATCCGCATCAACGGCGTGGCGCCGGGCTATGTCATGACGGACATGGTACAAAAGGGCATCGACGAGGGCATCATCGATGTAGACAACATTATGTTGGTGATCCCGATGAAGCGTTTCCTCCAGCCGGAGGAAATCGCCAGCAGTGTGTGCTTCCTGGCGTCTGATGAAGCCAGCGGCATCACGGGTCAGGTGCTCTTTACCGACGGAGGCTGGAGCCGGGCGGGCCTGCCGGAACAGAGGGATATCTGACTATCCCGGAACAGCGCATCCTGCAAAACAAAAGGAGTCCGCAAAGCCAATGCTTTGCGGACTCCTTTTTCCTTTGAAGGGGAGGTCATCTGCGCCGGCCCCGGTAACCGCGATTGCGGCCCCGGCCCACTGAGTGACCGTAGCGGTACCGGCGGCGGCCAAAGACCACCTTCCAGATCAGCAGTGCCAGCAGCAGTACCACCACGATGATGGCAATTACCCGCACCACGGTGCCGCTGAAAAAGTCCTTCACGTTCTGCCAAAAGGTCAGCAGGCGGGAGGCCTCTACATCGTTGTAGGCCAGAAGATCCACTGTGGCATAGACGGTGCCGTCATAGCTCAGTTCCAGCGTGCCCAGCTTCTGGTCGGCCTTCACCGGTGCCTCCACCGGTTCCTCAATGGAGAACTTCTGCTCTAGATCCTCCGGGCTCAGACCCTTGGGCAGGAGAATTTCCACATCCTCACCCACGTGGACATTGACGTGATCGACCTTGGACAAGGCGACAGGGACCTCTTTGAGCGGCTCCTCTGCGCTGAGCACGGTCTGATAGGAGAAGTTGTCGAAGGCCCAGTTGAAGAGCAGATTGGTGTCGTAAAAGCTGTAGGTCCGGATCTCCCCGTCGTCCAGCGTTACCCGGTCGCCGCCCAGCACCACGCTGATGAAGCTCATGCTTCCCCGGGTGGCAGTGGAGACCAGGCAGTGTCCGGCGTCGGAGGTGGAACCGGTTTTGACGCCGTGGGCGTCCTTGTTGATGTATCCCCGGGAGCGCCAGCCGTCAATCAGGTAGTTGGTGGTATGGAGCGTCCGGGCCTCGGAGAGGTTGGTGGCGGGGATGGTAACGGAGCTGGTGTCGCAGAAGCGCATGAAGTCGCTGTGGGTCATGGCCTCTTTTGTGATGAGGTAGAGATCCCAGGCGGAGGTATAGTGCTGGGGATCATGAAGGCCGGTGGGATTGACGAAGTGGGTGTTCTCACAGCCCAACTCCTGGGCCTTGGCGTTCATTTTTTCCACAAAGGTGTCTATGTCGCCGGCCACTGCTTCGGCCAACACGTTGCAGGCCTCGTTGGCGGAGACCACCAGCATGCAGTAGAGGAACTGCTCCACCGTCATGGTCTCCCCCTCCAGGATACCGGCGGTGCTGCCATCCTCCTCCAGACCGGCAGTCATGGCGGAGTGAGAGGCGGTCAGCTGCTGGGTCAGGGAGAGCTGGCCGTCATCCACTGCCTCCAGAACCAGAAGGGCGGTCATGATCTTGGTGAGGCTGGCGGGATACATCTCCTCGTGTTCGTTTTTGGCGTAGACCACGTTGCCGGTGTTGGCGTCCACCAGCAGCGCCGCCTTGGATTCAATGCCGGGGGCCGGGGGTGTTTTGGCGTCCGTTTCCGCAGCAGCGGACAAAGGCGTGGCAAAGAGTGAGACAATCAGTGCGCACAGCAAAAAAACCGAGAAAAAGCGTCTTGTTTTCATGTTGTTCTCCTGCAAATTATGATATAATCAACCATGTGTAGAATTTATCAGCCGGCGGACTTCGCCGGAGTTCGACATTACCTACAGTATAGCAAAGTTTAGACGGGAGTTCAACGGGGTGAAACGAGGAAAAGCAACCAAAACCGAATGGTGTTTATTGGGACTGACGGCGGTGTTCTTATGCATGCTGCTGGTGCTCTCCCGCCAAGCGCAGGCCCCGCTGGAGCCGGGCGTGGTCGTGGAGACGGAGGTGGAGGTGCCGCAGGATGAGGTCGCCCCGCCCTTTGAACCGGTGGATCTGAACACCGCTGATGCCGCGGAACTGGACACGCTTCCCGGTATCGGCGAGGCGCTGGCCGGGCGGATCATTGCGTATCGAGAGGCCAACGGCCCCTTTGAGACGGTGGAGGAATTGCTGGAAGTCAGCGGCATCGGTGAGAAGAAGCTGGCGGATCTGGACGGATGGGTTACGGTAAGCGGCGCCGGGGAACCGGCGGCGTAGAATAAAAGGAGTTTTGGACAATGGCAAAGATCTTGGTGGTGGACGACGAGAAGCTCTTGGTCAAGGGCATGAAGTTCAACCTGGAAAATGAGGGATATGAGGTGGAGTGCGCCTATGACGGCGCGGCCGCCGTGGAGCTGGCCCGGACCCGGGCCTTCGATCTTTTGATTCTGGACGTCATGATGCCGGAGGTGGATGGCCTGGAGGCGTGCATGCGGATTCGGGAGTTTTCCAACGTGCCCATTATCATGCTCACCGCAAAAAGCGAGGACGCGGATAAGCTGATGGGTTTTGAGTGCGGGGCGGATGACTATCTGACCAAGCCCTTC
>FR890895.1:4008-6619 GCA_000436875.1 Oscillibacter sp. CAG:155
TACGGGAACGCATGGCGCGGTTCCGGGCCCTGCTGCGGCGGGCCGCCGGGATTCAGCGCAGCCAGGGCGCGATTTTGACGGCGGGGGACCTGTCCCTCAACACGGAGGAGCGCTTGGCCATCCGGGACGGCAAGAGCGTGGAGCTGACTGCCAAGGAGTATGATCTCATTGAGCTTTTGATGCGCAATCCCCGGCGGGTTTACAGCCGGGAAAATCTGATGAACGTGGTGTGGGGCTATGCCTACGGAGGGGATTACCGGACGGTGGACGTCCATATCCGCCGCCTGCGGGAGAAACTGGAAAAGAACCCGGCGGAGCCGGAGCACATCATGACCAAGTGGGGAGTGGGCTACTATTTCAAGGGCTAAGCAGTGGATTTACAGCAGCTTGCAGGTCAAGTTCGGCCTGAGCTATATTCTGATCATCGCGGCGGTGCTGCTGCTGCTCAATACCTACCCCCTGCGGGTGTCTCAGGACCTGGTGTTCCGCTCCAAGGAGGCCTCGCTGGAGAGCAGTGTCTCCGTGATGGTGTATTCCCTTTCGGGGCTGGATCATCTCACAGAGGAAAACGTGGCCCAGGCCATGGCGGTGGTGGAGGAGACGGGGCTGAGCCGGATTCTGGTGACGGACGACACTGGACGGGTGCTCTACGACACCCGGGAGACCGGCAGCGCTGTGGGGGAGTACGCGTTTTACACGGAGATCGTCCAGGCGCTGCTGGGCAGCGATGTGTTTACCAGCAACTATCAAAACGGGGCCTTCCGCAGCCGGGCCTCCTCTCCGGTGCTCTACCAGAGCCAGGTGATCGGGGCGGTTTACGCCTATGAATACGACACCGAACAGGCAGCGCTGCTGGAGGGGCTGCAGTCCAACCTGCTGCGCCTTTCGGCAGTGATCGGCGTGGCGGTGCTGGTGCTCAGCGTGCTGCTCTCCCGGATGCTGACCCGGAAGATCGGCCAGCTGCTCACCGCTATCCGCCAGGTGCGGGAAGGGGCATACAGCCACCGGGCAGAGATCGCCGGGCACGATGAGATCGCCCAGATCGGCCAGGAGTTTAACAGCCTGACGGACCGACTGCAGACCACGGAGAATGCCCGCCGCCGCTTTGTCTCCGACGCCTCCCATGAGCTGAAAACGCCGCTGGCTGCGATTCGCCTGCTGACGGATTCCATCCTTCAAACCGAGGATATGGACCCGGCCACTGCCCGGGAGTTTGTGTCGGACATCGGCGCCGAGGCGGAGCGGCTCTCCCGCATCACCGAGGATTTGCTGCGGCTGACGCGGCTGGACAGCGGCGTGCTGGAGCCGCCCACGGTGGTGGAAGTGCTGCCGGTACTGGAACAGGTGATGCGGATGATGAGCCTGGTGGCCCAGGAAAAGCAGGTGGAACTGACCTATACCGCCCAGCCGGGATGTGCCGTGCTGGCCACTCCCGACGAGCTGAATCAGGTCATTTACAACCTGACGGACAACGCGGTCAAATACACCGGCGCCGGCGGCGCGGTCCAGGTCTCCCTGGCCTGCCGGGAGGAGACGGTGATCCTGGAGGTGGCGGACAACGGACCCGGCATCCCCGAGGAGGATCTGCCCCGGATATTTGAGCGGTTCTATCGGGTGGACAAGGCCCGCTCCCGGGCCGCCGGCGGCACCGGACTGGGCCTTTCTATCGTCAGTGATACGGTCAAACGGCGGGGCGGCACCGTAGAGGCGGCCAACCGGCCGGAGGGCGGCACGGTATTCACGGTCCGCTGGCCCGCAGCGAAGGGAGGGAACGCGGCATGAGACGTTTTTTCGCACTGCTGCTGTGCGGCCTGATGCTGCTGACTTCCGGCTGTGCCTACGCGGCAGTGTCCTCCCAGCGAGGGGAAGGAGACTATGAGCTGTTTTTCCGGGAGGCGGATCTGTCCAGTGTCCCGGGGGGCGATGCCCTGCGTCCGGAGATCATCCATCTGGAGGAGGATCAGCGGCAGGACCCGCAGGAAGTGGCGCAGACGCTGCTGACAGCCCTTCTGGACGGCCCCACGGATGAGTCGCTGTGCAGCACCATCCCGCCGGGGACCACCCTTTTGTCACTGGAACTGGATGGTTCCCTGGCCCGGGTGGACCTGTCCGCCGCTTACAGAAGCCTCTCGGGGATCTCGCTGGCGCTGGCGGATTACTCGATTGCCATGACGCTCACCCAGCTGCGGGAGATCACCGCTGTCACCATCACCGTCCGGGGACAGCAGCTGGCGTACCGGGACAAGCAGACCTTTACCGCCCAGGATGTACTGCTCTCCAGCAATGAGGATGTGGTCAGCACGGTGAAGGCCACGCTGTACTTCCCGGATCAGTCCGGGGAACTGGTGCCGGAGGAGCGGACGCTGGACCTTTACGAGGGCGATACCCAGGCGGACGCGGTTGTCAAGGCACTGGCGGAGGGGCCGCTGGACAAGACGCTCTCCAACGCTCTGTCGGATGGGTTCCGGGTGCAGTCCATCTGGCTGGAGGATGACATCTGCTATGTGAATCTGCCCTCTGTGGCGCTGGAGGCACTGACGGAGCAGGATGCGCTGGAGACAGGACTGAATGCACTGCGCCGTTCACTGCTGTCGCTGGACGCGGTGGAGGC
>FR890896.1:0-12240 GCA_000436875.1 Oscillibacter sp. CAG:155
GGTAGCCGCCGCAGACGCTCAGGTCCTCCATGGCAAAGATGCCCCAGCCCACAAACACTACCACAATTGTGTAGGTGTGCTTGATCCAGCCGGGGGTCCGGGCCAGGACCGACCGGAACACGTACTTTTCCAGCACCAGCCACACGGCAAAGTAAAGGCCCCACAAAATGAAGTTCCAGCTGGCCCCGTGCCAGAAGCCGGTGCAAAACCACACGATGAAGATGTTGCGAAGCGTTTTGGCGGTGCCGCCCCGGTTGCCCCCCAGGGGGATATAGAGGTACTCCCGGAACCAGGTGGTCAGCGACATGTGCCACCGCCGCCAGAACTCCGTCACCGACGCGGCCAGATAGGGATAGTCAAAGTTCTCATTGAAGCGGAAGCCGAAGATCCTTCCCAGGCCGATGGCCATGTCCGAGTAGCCGGAGAAGTCAAAGTAGATCTGGAAGCCGAAGGCAAAGAGGCCCATCCAGCCCCCCAGCACCGTCAGCTCCCCCGCCCCCTGGGCGGCCAGACAGTCCTCCCACAGCGCGCCGATGGCGTTGGCCAGCAGCAACTTCTTGGCAAGGCCCACACAGAACCGGCGGGCGCCCAGGGCGAAGTTCTCCGAGGAGTGGACCCGGCGCACCAGATCCGCCGCCACCGTCTTGTACTGCACGATGGGCCCGGCGATGAGCTGGGGGAACATGGTGACGAAGGCGCCGAAGTCCACCATGTTCCGCTGGACCGGGGCGTCCTTGCGGTAGACGTCGATGGTGTAGCTCATGGTCTGGAAGGTATAGAAGGAAATGCCGATGGGCAGCGGCACGTTCCGCAGGGGGATCGTCAGCCCCAGCAGCTGCACGCTCTCCGGGATCTGGATGCCGGTGAGCAGGTAGAGATTGTCCGCCAGGAAGGTGCCATACTTGAAAAAGCCCAGCAGCAGCAGATTGAAGATCACCGACTGGGCCACGAACCGCCGGGCCTTTTTGTCGTTGTCCCGGTACTTCTCCACCAGGATGCCGTGGGTGTAGTCGATGAGGATGGACAAAAACATGATGGTGATATAGACCGGCTCCCCCCAGCCGTAAAAGATCAGACTCACCACCAGCAGCACGGCGTTGCGCCAGCGCAGGGGCGTGAGGAAATACGCCAGCAGCGTCAGCGGCAGATAGCCGAACAAAAACGGGAGACTGCTGAATACCAAGGCCGTCTCTCCTTTCTCTCTTCAGAATTGCGCGTCCGGCCGGACAAACTCAGCGGGACCGCCGCGGCCGTGCCGCAGCGATCCCGTCTTTTGATGCCCGCCGGGTGTCTTTCAGGCGAACAGCCCCTCAAAGGCGTCCGCGATCTCCTCCTGATGCTCCGCAGAGGCGATCATGGCAACATAGGTTCCCTCCTGGATCACCTGTCCGCGGCCCCAAGCCTCCATGGACTCCGGGTACCACGCACCGCCCGCCGCCTGGTCGTCGATGCGCTTCTGGAGGATCTCCGCAGCCTTTTCCGCGTCCTCCTCGGTCTCAGCCTCCAAAAATACCAGCTCATTGACCACAGAGGACATCTGAGGCGTCATGGCGATGAACTGCTTGGTGGGGATATCCCCAAGGCCGGGATAGTAGTTTTCCAGCAGGTCCCCCTCAATGCTGGCCATATAGTTCTCGTCCCACTGATATGTCTCCGCCAGGCCGTCGTAAAACTCCTGCAGGTCCACGGACTTGGTCTCTTCCTTGGTGCTGCCGCAGCCGGCGGTCAGCAGCAGTGCCAGCATGGCCGCCAGCACCATCATCATACGCTTTTTCATAGCATTCTCCTTATTTTGTCGTTGTTCTGAATTCAAGACGGGCCAGGCATCCAAAAGGTTCCCGCTTTTGAGACAGGTTGGACCGTTTTTTCAAAATTTATTGTCCCGGGTCTCTCAGTCTTTATACAGGAACGCTTCGGGAAATTCAACTTCAATTTGTTACTTTTCCCCTCTTTTTTTGCCGTCCCTCCCCTCTCCGGGGCACCCGCCCCGTAAATCGAATTTTTGTTCGATTTACGCTTGACAAGAACAATTGTTCGAGATACAATGCAGATAGAACAAGAGTTCGAACGAAGGAGGAATGGATGATGACTGGTTGGACGTTCTTTTTTATTTTGGTGGGGATCGTATTTGTGACCTCCCAGCTGTTCCGGGTCATCGACGCCATCGAGCGCCCTGCCCGGCGGGACAGCCATCGGGCCCGCTGACGGTGCCATGGAAGTTCTGGACAAGCTGACCATCCTGGCGGACGCCGCCAAGTACGACGCCGCCTGCACCTCCAGCGGCGGGGACCGGACCGCCAAGCGGGGCTTCCTCGGCAACACGTCCGCCTCCGTGGCCGGATGCTGTCACACCTTTTCCGCCGACGGGCGGTGCGTGACGCTTTTGAAAGTGCTGCTGACCAACCGCTGCGTCTACGACTGCAAATACTGCGTCAACCGCCGCAGCAACGACACCCCCCGGGCTGCCTTCACCCCGGAAGAGCTGGCGGACCTGACCATTCAGTTTTATCGCCGGAACTATATCGAGGGGCTCTTCCTCTCCTCCGGCGTCTACCGCAGCCCGGACTACACCACCGAGCTGATGATCCGCACCCTGCGCCTCCTGCGGGAGACCTACCGCTTCAATGGCTACATCCACGCCAAGGCCATTCCCGGCACTTCGCCGGAGCTGGTGGAACAATTGGGGATGCTGGCGGACCGGCTCAGCGTCAATATCGAACTGCCCTCCGAGGCGGGGCTCAAAACCCTGGCCCCGGACAAGACCAAGCAGGCCATCCTTGCCCCCATGCGGCAGATCCAGACTCGCAGTCAGCAGAGCAAGGAGGAGCTGGTCAAGTACCGCCACGCCCCCCGCTTCGCCCCCGCCGGCCAGAGCACCCAACTGATCGTGGGGGCCACGGCGGACTCCGACCTGCACATCCTGCGGCTGACCCAGGGACTGTACGACCGGTACCGTCTCAAACGGGTGTTCTATTCCGCCTACGTTCCCGTGGTGGAGCACGCGCTGCTGCCCGCCCGGGACGTGAAGCCTCCCCTGCTGCGGGAGCACCGGCTCTATCAGGCGGACTGGCTGCTGCGGTTTTACGGGTTCCGGGCGGAGGAGCTGCTGGACGCGGCCCATCCGGACTTTGATCCCCGGGTGGACCCCAAGTGCAGCTGGGCCCTGGCCCACCCGGACTTTTTTCCCGTGGAGGTCAATACAGCGGACTATGAAACGCTGCTGCGGGTCCCCGGCGTGGGCGTGGTCTCCGCCCGGCGCATCCTCTCCGCCCGGCGGGCAGGGCGGCTGCACATCGACGATCTGCGCAGGCTGGGCGTAGTGATGAAACGGGCCCAGTATTTTCTCACCGCCTCCGGCAAGATCGCCGAGGGCCTGCGCTTCACCCAGGACACGCTGCTGCGCAGTCTCATCGCCGCAGAGCGTCCCCTGCTGCCCCAGATGCCCATGGAGCAGCTGTCCCTGTTCGATTCGGCGGTCTGACCTGTTTCCGCGGACCGCCCCGCCCGGAGGATACCATGTCCCAGGATGTCACTTACTGTTATGACGGCAGCTTTGAGGGGTTCCTCTGCTGCATTTTTGAAAGCTACCGCAACAAAGAAGTCCCCACCGCAATCTGCTGCGATGAGGACTTTGCGCCTACGCTGTTTGCCGTCCGGGCGGTCACCACAGACCCGGATCACGCCCGGCGGGTGCTGCGGAAGCTGGCCATCTGCTCCCCGGTGTGCGCGAATCTGGTGCGCCGGGGCTTTCTCACCTGCCTGCCGGAAAAAGAACTGCACCTCTACCGGTTGGTTGCAAAGCTGCTGCAGGAGGGGCCCGGCTTTCTGCGGAACTTTTCCGACGAGACGCTCCACCCGGTGGCCAAGGCGGTGCAGCATCTCAACAGCGAGGCCCACCTTTTGAAGGGCTTCGTCCGTTTTTCCGAGCTGGGCGGCGTCCTGGGCGGGGAGATCGCTCCCAAAAACCGGGTACTGCCCCTCCTGCGGAGCCACTTCTGCGCCCGGTATCTCAATGAATCCTTCTTCCTCTACGACCGCACCCACAAGGAGGCGCTGTTCTACGCCGGCGGCCGGGCGGTGATCCGCCCGCTGGAGGCGTTTGAGATGGCGCCGCCAGATGAGACCGAGGCCAAGTACCGGCTGCTGTGGAAGCGGTTTTACGACACCATCGCCATCCGGGAGCGGGAAAATCCCCGCTGTCGGATGACCAACATGCCCAAGCGCTACTGGGGCACCATGACGGAATTTCAGGATGCGTCCTACTTTACGCCTCAAAGCTCTCCCGCAGCCGTTTCAGCCCCCGGTGTTCCAGACGGGAGATCTGTACCTGGGACACCCCCAGCACCCGGGCCGTCTGCTCCTGGGTCATACCCTTGAAGTAGCGCAGCAGGATCGTCATCCGCTCCTTTTCCGGGAGTTTGTCGATGGCCTCCCGCAGGGCGATGCGCTCCACCAGCCCCTCCTCCGGGGCCTCCGTGCCCAGCATCCCCTCCAGCGTCAGCCCGTCGGCGGTCTCCCGCTGCAGCGATTCCGGCGCGTCAGTGGCAAGCTCCACCTGGGCGATGTCCTCCGCCGTCATGCCGGTGGCCTCCGCCAGTTCGCTGAGCACCGGCTCCCGCCCCAGCTGGTGGCGCAGCCGCTCTCTTGCCGTGTAAAGCGTTTGTGCTTGCTCGCGTACACTGCGTCCCACTTTCACCGCGCCGTCATCCCGCAGAAAGCGCCGGATCTCCCCGGCGATCTTGGGTACGGCATAAGTGGAAAAGCAGGTGCCGTAGGAGAAGTCGAACCCCTGGATCGCCTTCAGAAATCCAAGACACCCCAGCTGATACAGATCCTCCGGGTCCACGCCCCGGCCGCAGTAGCGGCGCACCACACTCCAGATCAGGCCGTTGTTTTCGATCACCGCCCGCTCGCAGGCATCCCGGTCCCCCTCCTGGGCCGCCCGCAGCAGTTCCATGGCCGCGCTCATTTCCCCGATTTGACCCGAGGGGCCAGCCGCTTGCGCAGCACCACCGTGGTGCCCCGCCCCGGCACCGAGCGCACCGACAGCCGGTCCATGAAACTCTCCATGATGGTAAAGCCCATGCCACTGCGTTCCTCGCCGCCGGTGGTGAACATGGGCTGACGGGCCTGCTCCACATCCGCGATGCCCCTCCCCCGGTCCTTGACAGTGATCTCCAGCACGTTGTCCTGGCAGATGCGCCCCTTCACCACCACCCGGCCGATGGTGTCCGGATAGGCGTGGACGATGGCGTTGGTTACTGCCTCGCTGACGGCGGTCTTGATGTCCTCCAGCTCGTTGAGCGTGGGGTCCATCTGGGCGGCAAAGCAGGCCACCGCCGACCGGGCAAAGCCCTCGTTGCTGCTGCGGCTGGGAAATTCCAGCGTGAATTCATTGTTGGACGTTTTGGTTCTCATATGTAACCCCCTCCTTATCGTATGGCCACCAGCCGGCCGATCCCGGCGGCATCCAGGACCCGTTTGGCCTGGGCCGGCACATTGCACACCAGCAGGCTCCCATCCAGCAGCTGCATCCGCTGCTGGGCCCGCAGGATCAGCGCGATGCCGGAGCTGTCCATAAATGTAACGCCGGCCATGTCCAGCACCAGTTTCTTGGGCAGCGCCGCGTCGATGGCCCGCACCAGCTCCTCCAGCGCCTGCCGGGCGCCGTGGTGGTCCAGCTCACCGCTGAGCTCCAGCAGTAGGTTCCGGTCCGCGCTCTTTCCCCGTATCTCCATAATTCTTCGCCTCTTTCGTTGATGGTCCACCGGCAGCGCCGGCAGGCTTGCAAAGAAAAACACCGCAAGGTATTTCGCCTTACGGTGATGATAGCATGTCCGACTTTTGCATTCTGTCGAACTCTGCCCTCCCTGGAAAAAATCCCCCAAAAACAGGAAACGGCCGCCCTTTTGGGCGGCCGTTTTTTCCAGGGTCACTGGCAGCAGCAGAAGTTTTTGGTCTCCTCGTAATTTTCCGGCTTGCGCACGCTGTTGGGCGGGAAGAACTCGCCCACCGGGAAGGCGATGTTGCGGAACACGCCGCAGGGGTCCTCCGTGCCGGAGCCGCAGGAGCACTCCTTGTCGGGCATGCAGTAATCGTACACCGGCACCAGCAGCTGGGTGTCCCGCTCCAGGCGCACGATGGAGAACTGGCCCAGCGTCACATAGACCCGGCGGCAATCGTCGCCGCTGGAGAGCTCGCCGTTGAAGCACTGGCTCACGAAGGACGGCACCTCGCACAGGTCGCAGTCGCAATCCCGCTTGCCGCAGCAGTCCAGGATGCGGGCGTCCAGCACGATGGGGTCCACCGCCTCCACCACGGCCACGGGCAGGTTGCTCCGCTTCATCATCTGCACATCCGGCTCCCCCACCCGCATCTTGGAGGAGAAGATCTTGGCGTTGCCCTCGCTGCCGAAGAGGATGGCCCGCTTGTCAAATACGCACAGGCCCTCCACCGTCACCGGCGCCGGGCAGCTGAGATACGCCTGGAGCGTCACGTTGTAGAAAAAGCGCATATCCACGGTGTAGAAGCCCCGGTTGAAGCTCACCGGCTCCACATCCACATAGACATACAGCAGCGTGGCGGACCCGCCCTTGACGGACAGGGCCCGGTTGATCACATCCACACATTGCAGCTTCGGGTAAAAGCGCAGGTCCTCAATGCAGTCTTTATCACGGCAGGAATCGAAGATCTTCCTGGTATGAATGCAAACCGCCTCTCGGATGCCGCGGGAGTCCTCCACGGGACCGGGCACAACTTTTTCGGGCATATTGCAATACCTCCTAATAAGTAACTGGGTGAAAGCACGGGGCTTTCAGTCCAGTCTATGCGCCCGGCGCCGATGGGTGCAAAAACGCGGCACGCCGAATCGGCGTGCCGCATGCACAGTCATTCCGTATAGCTCAGTGTACTGGTGCGGGGGGACATGATGCACACATAGCTGGTCCCCTTCCCCAGCGCCAGCGGCGTGCCGTCAGTCCGGTGATAGACCAGAGGACTGTTCCGGTCCGCCTTGCTCCAGGTAATGGGTACGGTCTTGCCGCCGCAGAAGTAGGTGCCCTCGCCGCTGCCGGTCAGCTTCACCGAGAGCCGCCCCGCCGTGTCGCCGGAGATCACATAGATGGACGTCTCCAGCACCAGCAGATTGGTGACCCCCACCTGTTCCCCGGTGTTGCCGTCGGTGTAGGCCGACCCGTACTGGCTGACCAGATACCGGCCGCTCTCCGGGTCGTAGTCGAACTGGCCGGTCTTGTACTGTGAAAAGCGCAGCGTCACATGAGCTGCCGGCGCGCCGCCGGAGGGTGTGCCGTCCTCCGTGAAGAGCTGGGAGGTCTCATAGCCCGCCTCGTGCTCTGTACGAAAGTGGTCCTGATCCAGATACGCCAGGATGTTCTCCCCGGAGGTCAGCAGGCTGTGCTCATACCCGGCGTGTTTGCGCCGGTACGCGTCCCGCCAGAAGATCTTGGCGTCGGAGCCGCCGTTGACCCCGTCCATGTTGTCCACGTCCCAGGCGGAGATGTCCCGGTATGCCTCCGGGCTGCCCCCAGCGTGGACGAACAGAGCGTCATGCCCCAGCGCCAGTTCCAGGTAATAAGGCCGGGCGGAGCGGATGCTGCCCAGGTCCCCCACCCCCTCCAGCGTCTGGAACACCCCCAGCATCCGGGTGATACCGCCCTCGGCGGGGACCTCGTAGATGATGTCCGCTTGGGACACTCCCAGTTGAGGCTGGGCCGCCTTCAGGTTATTGAGCATCACCGCCACCGGGCGGTTTTGCTCGTACACCGGTTCCATGGGCATCCCGGTAAGGGGATTCGTCCCGGCGGGGACGTAGGGCTCCGGCTCCGCCGGTTCTGCCGGTTCCTCCACCGGCGCCGGGTCCGGTTCCGGCTCCTCTTCCGCCGGCTCTGCGCCGCACCCTGCCGCCGTCAGCAGCATCACCGCCGCCAAAAAGATCGCCCACAACCGTTTTTTCATCCCGTCGCCGCCTTTCTTTTCAGGTATCTTCATGATACCAGCGGCGCCGGGAGGCGTCAAGGCGGAATCCGACGGGGTTCGACGTCACATCTTCCGCCGGTAATAGAGGGTACAGCCGAACTCCACCCCGCCGACCAGCAGCAAAATCCCGAACAGAAGCACCGAGAGCCGCCGGGATGTGTCCCACGTAGCTGTCCAAATCATGCCGGCCATCAGCCCCGCCCGCAGGATCTCCAGCGTTTTGGTGCTGGCTTTTCCCCGGATGGCGGTGTTGCGCTCGTCATGGACCGTATGATCGTGCTGCCGGAGGACGGGATCGCTCTCCAGGCAGGCGCGCCAGAACAGCGTCCCCAAGGAACCAAGAAACAGGAACAGCCCCACTCCATAGATCGGGCCCCACAAAACCGTGGGTAAGAACACACCCTTTGCATACAGGGCCAGCGGAACGGCCCACAGTACTAGGCCCACTGCCGTCAGGACCCAAAGAAACGGCCTCTTCCCCTTCATTGCGCATCATCCTCCTCGTAAATGAAGATCTCCTCGATAGAAAGCCCAAAGTACCGGGCGATCTTAAACGCCAGCAAAATAGAGGGGTTGTACCGCCCGTTTTCCAGCGACCCGATGGTCTGGCGGGACACCTCCAGCGCCGCCGCCAGCTCCTCTTGTTTAATCCCCCGCGCCTTGCGCAGCTCCTCCAGCCGGTTGCGCACCGCTGCCCGCCTCCTTTCCTTTCAAATGGAAAGTTTCCTTTCCGTGGCTTCAAGCTATCACACCGGCGGCAAAATGTCAAGCGCACTTTCCATTTTTGCAGTTCCGTTCAAAAAATTGGATTTGAGTCTGTACAAACCCACAAGATGTAGGGTATAATACAGTTGATTTCAAGCAGGAGGTGTCCCACATGGCAGGTCGGGGGTTCATCCACGACAAGCTGGAGCTGAAGTTTCTGATCCTCTATATCACAGCCCGGGTCATCGAACCCATCCCCTTTGACACGGTGCTGGATCTGACGATGTGCGACGACGCCATCGACTACTTTGACTTCTCCGAGTGTCTTGCGGACCTGGTGCGGACGGAGCACCTGTCTTTGTCGGAGGACGGCCTCTATTCCATCACGGAAAAGGGGCTGCGCAACAGCCGCATCTGCGAGTCCAGCCTGGCCTATTCCGTCCGGCTGCGGTGCGACAAGAATCTGGCCAAGTGCAACCGTAAGCTCCGCCGCAAGAGCCAGGTGCGGGCTTCCACGGAAAAGCGGGAAAACGGTACGTACACGGTAAATCTCGCTCTGGACGACGATATGGGCAGCGTCATGGAGCTGAAGCTGGCCATTCCCCGGGAGGACATGGCCAAGATGCTGACGGAGCGGTTCCAGAAAAGTCCGGAGCGGCTCTACAGCGAGATCATGCGGGTTCTGATGTCCTCGGAACCTCCGGAGGACGCGGAGCGGTAATCTCCCCCATTTTGAAAACGGGAGGGTTGCGGGATGCTGATATGGTTGGTATTCTCCATCGGCAGCGCCATGGTGGGCTGCGGGCTGCGCTATGTGCTGCGGGGCCGCCGGTTCGCCTGGGTGCTGACACTGGGCTGTCTCGTGATGACGTTTTTCTTCTGGCACCGCTATCTGACCCAGTCCCCGGGCAGTCACGGCGCCTTTCTCCGGGTCCTGATGTCCACCTTTTTGACCATGGGTGCCTTGGGCATCGAGATCGCGGACCGGATCGGATGACGCTGCTTGACAGCAGCGGATCTTCTCTCAAAACAGCAAAAGACCGGCGGGAGTTTCCCGCCGGTCTCTTTTTGTTTATTCCTTCCTGGTCACAGCCAGGATGCAGATGATTGCTCCCAGCGCTGGGCACAGCACCCCCAGGAGCTCCAGCCCGCCGCCGCCAAAAAGGGCGCTGGCCAGCAGGCAGCTGATCCCCAGCAGTATCCATGCTATGCCGAAGAGCATCCACTTGATTGCCTTCAATCGCTCTCTCCTTTCCGGTCACTTCACCACCACATTTTCCGGCCCCAGGGTCTCCTTGGCCTCCTCCACCAGTGCCCGGTGGAGCAGCGCGTGGGTGCCGTAGACCTTCCGGGTGTCCGCCATCACCATCTTCACCGGCGTGGTGCCCGGAAACATGGCAAAGACCAGCTTCATGTGCCGCACCGACGGGTGGTCCAGGCTGGGGAATTTCAGGTACAGCACCTGCCCCTCCAGCAGCTTGCCGCCATCCTGCTTGGGAGGCGGCGCGGCGCCGGCGTCGCTTGCCAGGGGATACACGGAGTCGCACAGAATCTGGGGTGCCTTCTCATCCCGGACGGACAGCCGCCCCTGCACCACCACCGCCTGATTCTCCTTGAGATAGGCCCCGCAGGCGTCCAGCACCCGGGCAAAGCACAAAAGCTCCATGGAGGCGGTGTCGTCCTCCACCGTCACATAAGCCATGAGAGAGTTGTTTTTGGTGGTCTTGGTCTTGCTGGCGGTCACCACGCCGCAGATGGTGATCCGCTGGTCGTCGGCAAACCGGACCGGCCCACCCTCCTGGGCAAAGTCCTCCAGGATGGAGCCGATGGTGGGCGCCCCCAGTCGGGCCACCGCGTCCCGGTACTGATCCATGGGGTGGCCGGAGAGGTAGAGTCCTGTGGTGGCCTTCTCCATGAGCATCAGTTCCTGGGGGGTGAACTCGTCAATATCCGGCAAGGGAATTTCCTTCACATCATTCTTGTCAGAAGTGCCGGCGGCCATGGAGAAGAAGTCCATCTGCCCGTCCAGGTTCTGGCGGTGGCTGTCCGCCACCGCGTCCATGACGGACTCATAGACGTGTATCAGCTGAGACCGCTTGGCTCCCAGGGAGTCAAACGCGCCGCTGCGGATCAGGTTCTCTACCGCCCGCTTGTTGATGTCGCTGCCCATCATGCGGTCGCAGAAATCGTAGAGGGACGTGAAAGGTGCCTGCTCCCGCTGGCGCATCACCGCCTGGATGAAGCCCCGGCCGATGTTCTTGATGGCCACGAGGCCGAAGCGGATTCCCCCCTCCTCCACGGTGAAGCGGTCGGCGGAGCGGTTGATGTCCGGCGGCAGCAGGGCGATGCCGCAGTCCTTGCACTCGTTGATGTACCCCGCCACCTTGTCGGAGTTGTCCAGCACGGAGGTCAAAAGCGCCGCCATGTACTCCTTGGTGAAGTGGTACTTGAAATAGGCCGTCTGGTAGGCCACCACCGCATAGGAGACGGCGTGGGCCTTGTTGAAGGCGTAGTTGGCAAAGTCGTAGATCTCGTCGTAGATGGCCTCCGCCGTTTCCGCCGGAATCCCGTTTGCCACACAGCCTGTAATGTTCCTTTCCTTGTCACCATGGATAAAGGCGTCCCGCTCCCGGGCGATGTCCTTGGCCTTCTTTTTGCTCATGGCCCGGCGGACCATGTCGGCCTGGCCCAGGGAGTAGCCCGCCAGCTGCTGGAAGATCTGCATCACCTGCTCCTGGTAGACGATGCATCCATAGGTGATGGAAAGAATGGGCTCCAGCGCCGGGTGCTTGTAGGTGACGAGCTTGGGGTTGTGCTTGCAGGCGATGAACCGGGGAATGGACTCCATGGGGCCGGGGCGGTAGAGGGCCACGATGGCGGTCAGGTCCTCGATGGACTGGGGCTTGAGCCCCACGCACACGCCGGTCATACCCGCCGACTCCATCTGGAACACGCCGCTGGTCTTGCCGGCCGTCAGCATGTCGAACACCGCCTGGTCGTCCTCCGGGATGTCCTCCAGCCGGAAATCCGGGTGGTCCTTCTGGACCATCTTCACCGCGTCGTCCAGCACCGTCAGGTTCCGAAGGCCCAGAAAGTCCATCTTTAAAAGGCCCAGTTCCTCCAAGGTGGTCATGATGTACTGGCAGACCACGGCGTCGTCGTTTTTCGCCAGGGGCACGTACTCATACACCGGCCGCTTCGTGATGACCACTCCGGCGGCGTGGGTGGAGGCGTGGCGGGGCATGCCCTCCAGGGCCTTGGCGGTGTCGATGAGCTTTTTCACCTGGGGGTCCGTCTCGTACAGCTCCCGCAGCGGCTTGCTCAGCCGCAGGGCATCGTCCAGCGTGATATGCAGCGCCCCAGGGCCGCCGGGGACCTGCTTTGCGATCTGGTCCACCTCGGCGTAGGGGATGTTCATCACCCGGCCCACGTCCCGGATGACGCCCCGGGCGGCCATGGTGCCGAAGGTGACGATCTGGGCCACGTGGTCGTCGCCGTACTTGCGGCGGACATAGTCAACCCCTTCCACCCGGGGGGTGT
>FR890896.1:12270-13826 GCA_000436875.1 Oscillibacter sp. CAG:155
TCCATGTCGATATCCGGCATGCTCACCCGCTCCGGGTTTAAAAACCGCTCGAAGTAGAGGCCGTACTTCACCGGGTCGATATCAGTGATGTGGAGGCAGTAGCTCACCATACTGCCCGCCGCGCTGCCCCGGCCCGGGCCCACGGGGATACCCGCGCTCTTGGCGTAGCGGACAAAGTCAGAGACGATGAGGAAATAGTCGGTAAAGCCCATCTTCTCGATCATATTCTGCTCGTACTCCAGCTGGGACCGGCGGGACGGGTCGTCCCCATACCGCTCCCGGTAGCCGTCGTCGCAGAGCTTTTTCAGATAGGAAAAGCTGTCGTATCCCTCCGGCAGCTGGAATTCCGGCAGGTGGGACTTGCCGAAGGTGAATTCCAGGTTGCACATCTCCGCGATCTTCCCGGTGTTCTCCACCGCCCCCTCGAAGGCGCTGAAGAGGGCCTCCATCTCCTCCCCGCTGCGCAGGTAGAAGTTCCGGGGCTCGTAGCGCATCCGGTTCTCGTCGTCCAGCGTCTTGCCGGTCTGGATGCAGAGGAGCACATCGTGGGCCTCCGCGTCCTCCTTGCGCAGGTAATGGGCGTCGTTGGTGCAGACCATGGGGATGCCCGTCTCCTGGTGGATGCGCAGAATCCCCCGGTTCACCTCCGCCTGGTCGGGGATGCCGTGGTTCTGGAGTTCCAGATAGAACCGCTCCGGTCCGAAGAGGTCCGCCATCTCCCGGGCGTAGGCCTTGGCGTTTTCATACTCGCCGTTGCGAAGCCTCCGGGGGATCTCGCCGGCCAGGCACGCAGAGAGGGCGATGAGCCCCCCGCTGTACCGGCGCAGCAGCTCCTGGTCGATGCGGGGCTTGATATAAAAACCCTCCGTCCAGGCGGCGGAGACCAGGTAGGAGAGATTCCGGTACCCCTCCTCATTTTCGCACAGCAGCACCAGATGGCGGCTTTCGGCGTCGAACTCGTGGACCTTGTCGAACCGGGTGCGGCCCTGGGGCGTCACGTAGACCTCGCAGCCGATGATGGGCTTGATGCCCTCCGCCTTGCAGGCCCGGTAGAAGTCAATGACGCCGTACATAACGCCATGGTCCGTGATGGCGCAGGCGGTCTGCCCCATGGACTTCACCACGCCGGGCAGGTCCTTGATGCGGCAGGCGCCGTCCAGGAGGCTGTATTCCGTATGGACATGTAAATGGACGAAGGGCATGGCAGGTTCCTTTCCAAAGTAGTGGGTCAGAGTTTTGTCCCGCAGTGGGGGCAGTAGTCAGGGATGGCGGAGGGCAGACGGGGAAAGTCATAAAGGGGTTCCCCGCAGTGGGGACAGACCACGAACCGCAGCCCCAGGGCCCAGCCGCCCAGCAGGGCGGCAAACCCCACTACCACCAGCACCCCCGCCAGCATACGGGGCCCGTCCCAGTAGCCGACACCGCAGCCCAGGAGGGCGCAGGCAAAGCCCCCGCAAGACAGGGCATCGCACACCCGCAGCGCACGAAAACAGTCCGGCCCTTTGCAGGGACGCTTCATCCCGCATCTTCTCCTTTCGTTTCATCCGCGCGCAGCA
>FR890897.1 GCA_000436875.1 Oscillibacter sp. CAG:155
GCAGCTTGTTGTCAACATATATATATGAATTATTTTGGCTAACTGATAGAACTATGTAGACATATCCAAGAAGAAAGGGGAACAGTAAAATGTAAGAGGGTGAATAAATATGGCAAAAAGACCAGTACCAAAATACGACTTCAAGGCTTTTGGGGCAGCGATAAAGGCAGCGCGTGAAGGACGCAAGGAAAGCCGCAAGAAAGTAGGCGACGAAATGTTTATCTCGCCGCGCTACCTTGCGAACATTGAGAACAAGGGGCAGCACCCAAGTTTACAGATATTCTTTGAGCTGATACAGCGTTACCATAGCTGCTTGCGGTCGCAGAGTATGAGGACAATGTCCTGGGGCGGGTGAGCGATGAACAGTTCCGCATGCTCTCCGCAGACTACAACGCCGAGCAAAAAAATCTGTCTGCCGACATTCCAGCCAAGGAGGAACAGTTGGAGAAACTGAAAGCCTCAGCCGCCAATGTGGATGCCTTCATTGAGAAAGCCAAGCGGTATACCACCATTGACGAACTGACGCCGGAGCTGCTGCGGCTCTTCATTCAACGGATTGAAGTGGGCGAGCGGAGCCAAAAGTATTCCCGCTCTGCAGGACAGAGTGTCAAGATTGTATACAGGGACATCGGCAGAGTGGACAGTCCTATGCAGGAGGGAGAGCACGCACCGCATATTACAAAACAGATTACAGATATTGAAGAAATCAAGAGATTGCTGGCATAAAACACAACAGGCGGACAGCTTCCGCTGTCCGCCTGTGTGCCTGACAATTCACATGGTTCAGAAAATGTACCTGTGGGAACTATCAGACATGGCGTCTTCTCTTTTTTACCACGTATTACTCAATCGCCCATAGGCGCGCCGCAGTGGGGGCAGAACTTGCTGTCGGACACCGCACCGCAGATGGGGCAGGCCTTCTCGCCGGAGACCGGCTCGGACGCATCGTCCTTGGCGGCCTTGCAGGCTTCCAGCTCCGCGATCTTGGCTTTGGAGGCAGTCACCGCGTCCACCAGCTCCCGAACCGCGTCGGGAATCTCGCCCTCATACTCATTCACGAACCATTCACCGATGGTCCGGTAATTCTTGTCAATCTCTTTTTGCTCACCGGCGATGGCCACGCTGAGCTTCACCTGCTCGGCAGCGTCCTTGGTCTTGTCCGCAGCAACCGTGGCAACATCCTTTGCCATCTTGGTCAGATCATCAAAAAAAGCCATACTGGATACTCCTTTCGCGTCCGGGCCTTTCCCGGTACCATTTACATTCTCTCCCGCGCAACGCTGGGCCATGTTATCAGTATAGCCCACTTTCCGGCGGAACGCAACCGAATTTCCATTTGTTTACACATCGTTTTCAATCCATCCGGAGGCCCGTTCCACCGCCCGGCGCCACTGGCGGTATGCCGCCTCACAGCTCTTTGCGTCCTGCCGGGGCGCAAAGAGATGCTGGCTGCGGCGGAGCCGTTCCAGTACCGGCAGACCGCTCCAGACTCCAACCGCCAGGCCCGCCAGCGCGGCAGCACCGAAGGCAGTGGTCTCCACCTGGGCAGGCCGGTCCACCGGCAGCCGCAGCAGGTCCGCCTGGGTCTGCATCATGATATCGCTGACCGATGCGCCGCCGTCTACCCGCAGCGTGGTGATGGGACAGGGCGCATCGTCATTCATGGCCCGCACCAGATCCGTCACCTGGAAGGCAATGGAGTCCAGCACCGCCCGGGCGATATGGGCCCGGGTACTTCCCCGGGTAAGTCCCACGATGGTGCCCCGGGCATACATATCCCAGTAGGGCGCGCCCAGCCCCGTAAATGCAGGCACCACCACGACACCACCGGCATCCGGCACGCTTTCCGCCAGCCGGTCGCACATGGGCGCGGAATCAATAAGCTTGAGTTCATCCCGCAGCCACTGAATGGCGCTCCCCGCATTGAATACGCTGCCCTCCAGCGCATAGGTGGTCTGCCCCTTCACCGACCACGCGACAGACGTCACCAGTCCCGCCCGGGACCGCACCGGTGTGTGTCCTACATTCATCAGGGTAAAGCAGCCGGTACCGTAAGTATTTTTCGCCTGACCAGGGGTGAAGCAGCCCTGGCCGAACAGCGCTGCCGGCTGATCTCCCGCACTGCCGCAGATGGGAATGCCCGCCAGCGTCTCCAGCCCCGGCAGTTCCGGGGCAATGACGCCGTACGTCTCGCTGTTGGGCCGCGGGGCGGGCAGCAGGGACACCGGCACACGCAATGCCGCGCACAGGTCCTCATCCCACTGGAGGGTGTGGATATTAAAGAGCATGGTGCGGGAGGCATTGGAATAATCCGTCACGTGGACCCGGCCTCCGGTCAGGTTCCAGATGAGCCAGCTGTCCACCGTACCGGCCAGCAGCTCGCCCCGCTCCGCCCGCTGCCGGGCGCCGGGGATGTGGTCCAGCATCCACTGGAGCTTGGTGCCGGAAAAATAAGCGTCGATCAAAAGGCCGGTCTTTTCCGTCACGGTCTCCCCCAGGCCATCCGCCTTCAGCCGGTCGCAGATGGGTGCCGTCCTGCGGCACTGCCACACGATGGCGTTGCAGACTGGTTCACCGGTACGGCGATCCCACAAGATGGTGGTCTCCCGCTGGTTGGTGATGCCCACGGCGGCTATCTGCTTGGGGTCGATATGGGCGCTGTCCACCGCCTCCGCCAGTGCCCGGGCGGAAGTGGACCAAATCTCCATGGGATCGTGCTCCACCCAGCCGGGCTGGGGATAGATCTGGCGGAAGGTATGCTGGGACCGGGCAACGATCTCTCCCGCCTGATTGAACAGGATCGCCCGGGAGCTGGTGGTTCCCTGATCCAGTGCCGCAACGTAACTCTCCATAAGCCAAAGCTCCTCTCTGTGCGCCCGCAAGGCTGCGGAGCCCTGCAGGCGTGCTGCCTCAGACAGTCTCTCGGTCGAAACCGGGCCCGCACGCCGGAGGTTTCCCGCAGCAGGCCGACTGGCATTTTTTTCGGCGCTGTGCTATCATAAAAGCAGTCTTTCGACTGTTGATGACAGTATACCACAGGGAGGTTTGTTTTTCCATGCTCCAGCGAGAATTCACGGTCCCCTCCTCTGACGGCAAAACCGCCCTGCACGCCGTGGACTGGGTGCCTGATGGCCCTGTCCGGGCTGTTTTGCAGCTCTCCCACGGTGTGTCGGAGTACATTCTGCGCTATCAGCCTTTGGCCGCATTTCTGACGGGACGGGGCATTGCCGTGGCAGGCCATGACCACCTGGGCCACGGTACATCGGTGGCTCCCGGTGCGCCCCGGCTCTACTTCGGTCCAAAAGGCAGCTGGGACTTTGTGGAGCGGGATCTTTTCACCCGCCACCAGCTGATCCGACAGGCGTTTCCCGGCCTGCCGGTGTTCCTGATGGGCCATTCCATGGGGTCGTTTCTTGCCCGGACATTCCTCATCCGCCATCCGGGCGCCGTGGAGGGTGCCATTATCATGGGCACCGGTCAGCCTTCTTCCGCCATTCTTGCCGCCGGAAAGTTCCTCATGGATCGGGAGGCCCGGAGAAAGGGGACGGACACGCTGCCCAGCGCCACGGCGGGGCGGCTGTCCTTTGCTGCGTATAACCGGCGCTTCGCCCCCAACCGCACGGATTTCGACTGGCTCTCACGAAATCCTCAAAATGTAGACCGTTATCTGTCAGACCCGCTTTGCGGGGGTATGCCCACCACAGGACTGTTCCGGGAAATGCTGACAGGGCTCTCCTTCCTCTCCCATCCCCAGAACCTGCGGGAGATGGACCCAGACACACCAGTGCTGTTTCTCTCCGGCGCCATGGACCCGGTGGGAAATATGGGCAAAGAGGTGCGGCAGGTCTGCACCCAGTTCCGGCAGGCCGGTGTCCGGGACGTGGCGCTGAAGCTCTATCCCCAGCTGCGGCACGAGATTCTCTTTGAGGACTGCCGGGAAACCGTATACGCCGATCTGGCCCAATGGCTGGAAGCGCATCTGCCCGTGCGGGAGGAGGCGGTCCAGTGACACATTCTTTGAAAACCCGACGCTATACCCTCTGGTGCCTTGCCGCCAGAACCACCGCGTTCTGCGCACTGCTCTTTTATGCGCTGGCGGCACCGGAGCAGTTTCTCGCGGATCTGCAGTGGCCGTTCCACTTCTCTCCCCTGACTGTTGTGTGGCTGCTGCTGATGGCATCCATGGTGATGCGGCTCTTCCCCTCTCATGTGGAGAGCCTGGGCTGTCAAAAGGTCTTTGCCCGCCGCTGCCGTCCTGCCGGCAAAGCCCCCAGCTCTGCTGCCATCCAGCAGGCAAACCACGGTGCCGCACTGGTGGCCCTGGCGTGGATCTGCGGAAACGCCCTGATCTTTCTCTGCCACGCGGCTGGCTGGCTGGGACTGCGGTTTCTGGTGTGCCTGGCAGGATTCTACGGTGTCTGCGACATCATCTGCATTCTCTTTTTCTGCCCCTTCCAGACCCTTTGGATGCACAACCGATGCTGCACCACCTGCCGCATCTTCGATTGGGATTATCTGATGCTCTGCACGCCGCTTCTGGCGGTGGACGGGCCACTGGCTATCTCCGCCTGCGTGCTGGCCGCCGGGCTTTTTCTCCGCTGGGAGGTTGTCTATCACCGCCACCCGGAGCGTTTTTTTGAGGAGAGCAACCAGGCGCTGCGCTGCAGTGCCTGTCAGGAGCAGCTGTGCCGGTACAAGCGCCGCCTGGCCGCCGCTGCCGGCGGAAAACGGCCCCAGTCCACGCCGCCGGCAGCAGCCGCAGCTGGTCAATGTCCCGCGTCACATCCAGAATCCGGGCAGAAATCACCCCGTCAGCCGTAAAAAGCAGCAGCATCAGATAGCTCACCCAGGCCGGGATGCCGGAGAGCAGCGGCACCAATATCTGCTGCAGGCCAGGCAGAGCCACTGCCAGCAGCAATCCCCAAGCTATGGAAAATGGGACACACACGCGCCCCCGCAGATTGCCCCGGAGCGCATGATAATCCCAGAAGCGGACTCCAAACAGCCGCTCATAGGCCCAGTGCACCCCGTATTCTACCGCTGTGGCCGCCAAACCGCCCCACACCGCCAGATTCCAGAATCCCCGCCGTAACTCCGGCGGCAGCGCCAGCACTGCCAAAACTCCCAGTCCGTACACCGGGCACAGCGGCAGCAGAAGAAAACATTTGCGCACCTGCTGCGGGGAGCGGGTCAGCCATGCAAAGGCCTTTTCCAGCAGGTATCCCAAAAAACTATACGTCCAAAACAGCCACAGCGTCAGCGCCATCGTCTCCCACCTTTCCCGCTCAGTGTATCCGGCGGCAGGGCCGCTTATCCCCTCATTGCGCTGGCAGATATTTCGTGCTATACTAACGGCATCACATGGATGGGAGGAACCGATATGCGCGACACCTGGGAGGAACTGCGTGCGCAATGCCTTGCGTGCACCGCCTGCGGACTGGCGGAAACACGGACCCACGTGGTTTTCGGGGACGGCGCGCAGGACGCGGAAATCCTGCTGGTGGGTGAGGGCCCCGGACAGCATGAAGATGAACAAGGGGTTCCCTTCGTGGGCCGGGCAGGGCTGCTGCTGGACGACATGCTGGAGATCATCGGCCTGGACCGGACCAAGGTATATGTCGCCAATATCGTCAAATGCCGCCCGCCGCAGAACCGGGACCCTTTGAATGTGGAACAGGATGCCTGTATCGGCTGGCTGCGGCGGCAGACAGCGCTGCTGCGCCCCAAGATCATTGTGTGCCTGGGCCGTATCGCCGCCAAGGTCATCATCAAGGAGGACTTCAAAATCACCGCCGAACATGGCCAGTGGTTCCAGCGAAGCGGCGTACAGATGACCGCCATTTATCATCCCTCCGCCCTGCTGCGGGATGAGCGGAAGCGCCCGGAAACCTTTGAGGATCTGAAATCCATTCAATCCAAGATCCGGGAGGTCTGCACCCACACGGTAATTTGAATCCCCGGGGCCTTTTTCCAGGCAAAGGCGCCGGCAAAATTTTCAGATACAGCGCCCCGGCGATATTTTGCCGGGGCGTTATTTTTCTCTTATATTGTTAACCAATATATTTTATAAAGTTGACATTAGAAGGTTTCCTGTGCTATACTGCCCCTCAGAAACTTTATGGGAGGTCTTTCCAATGTCCGCTGAATCCGTATCCCGCCGCCTGCGCACTACAGATCTTGCGTATATTGCCCTATTCTCGGTTTTGATTGCCGTGTGCGCGTGGATCTCCATTCCCGCCCCCGTTCCCTTCACACTGCAAACCTTCGGGATTTTCGCAGCACTGACCATACTGGGCGGGCGCCGGGGCTTTTACGCCGTGGCAGTATATCTGCTGCTGGGGCTGGCGGGCCTTCCGGTATTCGCCGGATTCCAGGGCGGAGCCGGAACGCTCCTGGGCGTCACCGGCGGCTATATTCTGGGCTTTGGAGCCTCCGCTCTGGTTTACTGGCTGGTAACCACCCGGCTGGGCACCGCATTGCCGGTTTCCATTCTCGCGTGTGTGCTGGGCCTCGTTGTCTGTTATGCATTTGGCACCGCCTGGTTTTTGGTGGCTTACGCCCGTGCCTCCGGTCCTATCGGTGTTACGGCAGCCTTGGGTATGTGTGTGCTCCCCTTTGTGGTGCCGGATCTGATCAAACTGGCCCTGGCAGCCCTCCTCAGCCGCCGGGTGGGAAAGTTTCTCCGGTAACCGGTTTGCAAATCGCCTGCCGCACGCCCGCAGCAGCCATCAAGATGACACATGATAAATAAGAAACGGCCAGTCGGGGCAATGCCCTGACTGGCCGTTTCATGCTTTGCTCAGAATGTCAGCCGCATATCATACCAGACCACGCCGCCATGCACGGATTTGGAGACGCCTTCATTTTGAAATCCGAAGGTCTCATAATAATGGATCAGCCGATCCTTGCAGGTCAAAACGCAGCCTTTGCGTCCCTGGGCATGGGCGTCGGCGATGACCCGCTCCATCACCCGGGCGGCACAGCCCTGACGGCGGTAGGCCGGCAGCGTGTTGACCCCGAAAATCATCTGCCAGGCACCGTGCTCGTTGTGCAGCGCGGCGTTTTCGTACATCTCATCCCGCAATGTGGGTTCATCGCTCACCATGCCGTCGATAAAGCTGATCAGCGTGCCGTCATCTTCCTCCAGCAGCCAGAAATGATCGGCGTAAGCGGACAGCCGGGCGGCGAAATCCGCCTCTGTGGCCGCCTCCGCGGCGGGAAAACAGGCGGCCTCCACCGCCGTGACGGCAGGTAGGTCCGCCAGAGTAGCGGTGCGAATACGCATGTTCAGGACTCCTTCTTTCGATATTGCCACAGCAGCAGCGCCCGGACCGTACTGTTCCCCTGATTTTCCAGCGTCCAGGGCTGGTCCGCCGCAAATCGCAGGGCATCCCTCTCCTGCAGGGGGACCGTTTCCCCTTCCACAGTCAGAAGCCCTGTGCCGGAGAGCACCGTGGCCGTGCAGACACAGCCGCTCACCGACGGCTCCGGCCGGTAACAGCCGCTGATGTACACGTCCAAAAACGCCGTCTCCAGGCGGGTCGTTTCTTCATAGGGAATGGAGGGCCGCAGCAGCACTTTGCCGCCGTCCAGCCGCTCCGCCCGGTTGTCCACCTCCCGGGAAAGCAGCCGGGCCTCAAAGCCGTCGTTGTGCAAAAACTCCTCCGCCGGCACCTTCAGCGCCGACGCCAGCTTTCCCAGAATCGCCACGGAAGGATTGGCCTCTCCCCGTTCGATCTGCCCCAGCATGCTGCGGGAGACACCGGACAGCGCCGCCGTCCGCTCCAGACTCAGCTTCTGCTGTTTGCGGATGCGCTTGATATTCTCTGCGACAGCGCGGTTCAACTCCATAACACAGCCCCCGGTTGTTCAATATACTGCTCAATAGCGTTCTTATAGTAATGGAAACGTCGAACTTTGTCAAGTGTTTCCAGCGGTCCCTGTTCTCCTTGACACCGGGCCGCATCTTCCCTTTGCATCGGCAGAAGAAAAGGAAGCACCCGCAGGTGCTTCCTTTTTTGATTCCATCTGCGATCAGACCCGCCGCCAGACGGCGCCGTTTTTCTGATCGGTGATCTCAATGCCCTGGGCTTTCAGCTCATCCCGGATTCGGTCGGCCTCGGCGAAGTTCTTTGCCTTCTTGGCCTCATACCGGGCCAGCACCAGCGCGTCAATCTCACTGTCGCCCTCACCGGTGACGGTATAGCCACCGGCGGTGGCAGCGGTCTGAGCCGCCTCCTTCTCCCGGAGCGCCGCCGCCTTTTCCAGCAGGGACAAAGACAGCACCTGGTCAAAGCTGGCCAGGATGGCCCGCTTGGTGGCATCGTTGGTCTTGGCCTTCAGCACATCATAGAGCAGCGTGACGCCCTGGGCGGTATTGAGATCGTTGCCCAACTGCTGGAGGAACTTCTCCCGGTACTCCTGCATCACAGCCTCATCCACCGGGCCGTCGTTCTCCGCGAGGGCGGCAATCCGTTTGATCAGCTTCTGATAGGCGGTTGCAGCGTTGTCCAGGTTCTCCCAGGTGAACACCAGCGCCTTGCGGTAATGGCTCTGGAGGCAGAAGAACCGGTAGGCCAGGGGATCATATCCCTTCTCCTCCAACAGCGAGACCGTCAAAAACTCGCCCTTGGACTTGCTCATCTTGCCATGCGCGGTATTCAGGTGGTGGACATGGAACCACTGCTTGCACCAGGGATGGCCCAGGTAGCTCTCAGACTGGGCGATCTCGTTGGTGTGATGGGGGAAGGCGTTGTCGATGCCGCCGCAGTGGAGATCCAGATACTCGCCGTTGTACTTCAGGGAAATACCGGAGCACTCGATGTGCCAGCCGGGATAGCCCACACCCCAGGGAGAGTCCCACTTCAATGCCTGATCCTCAAACTTGGACTTGGTGAACCAGAGGACGAAGTCGTTCTTGCTGCGCTTGTTGGGGTCCTCTTCCACGCCCTCCCGGACGCCCACGGCCAGATCCTCCTCGTCGTGGTCGTTGAAGACGTAGTAGTGGTCCAGCTTGCTGGTGTCGAAGTACACGTTACCGCCGGCAAAATAGGCGTAGCCAGTGTCCATCAGCCGGGAGACGATCTTGATATACTCGTCGATGCAGCCAGTGGCGGGCTGGACCGTATCGGGGGTTTTGATGTTCAGTTTGGCGCAGTCCTGGAAGAAGGCGTCGGTATAGAACTGGGCGATCTCCATGACGGTCTTGTGCTCCCGCTTGGCGCCCTTGAGCATCTTATCCTCACCGGTGTCCGCGTCGGAGCTGAGATGGCCCACATCCGTGATGTTCATGACCCGGTTGACACTGTATCCGGCATAGCGCAGGAATTTCTCCAGCACATCCTCCATGATATAGCTGCGCAGGTTTCCGATATGGGCGAAGTGGTACACCGTGGGGCCGCAGGTATACATTTCCACGTGGCCGGGGGTATGGGTCTGAAATTCCTCTTTCCGATGGGTCGCCGAATTGTACAAATACATCTCAGGCAGTCCTCTCTTTCGTTTCTTTCACTTGTCTGAGCTCCGTCTCCAGCTGTTCGATCCGCTGGGTCAGGGCGTTGAGTTCCTCCTGCACGGGGTTATCCATGTGGATCTGGTCCACGTCGTCGGCGTAATACACCGGCTTTCCCGCCACCCGGACCACCTGGGCCGGGACGCCCACGGCGGTACTGTTGGGCGGAACCTCCCGCAGTACCACAGCGCCGGCGGCAATCCGGGCGTTGTCGCCCACCTTGAAGGGCCCCAGGACTTTGGCGCCGGAACCCACCAGCACATTATTCCCCAAAGTCGGATGACGCTTTCCCTTATCCTTGCCGGTGCCGCCCAGAGTCACGCCCTGATAGAGCAGGCAGTCGTCTCCCACCTCAGCGGTCTCGCCGATGACAATGCCCATGCCGTGGTCGATCACCAGCCGGCGGCCGATGGTGGCACCGGGATGGATCTCGATGCCGGTCCAGAAGCGGCTCCACTGGGAGACACACCGGGCCAGGAAAAAGCGATGGTGAAGATACAGCCAATGGGCGATGCGGTGGTTGATGATGGCATGGACGCCGGGATAGAGCATGAAGATCTCCAGCTTGCTGCGGGCAGCCGGGTCCCGGCGCTGGTAGGCGGCCAGCAGACCGCCCAGACGGGTTACGCGTTTTTTCATGATGCATTTCTCCTTGTGCCGGTCGGGAGGAAAACAAAAGCGCCTCCCGTACCAAAGTACGAGAGGCGACGAATCGCGGTTCCACTCTCTTTTATCACTCAAGGATGGCCACTGACGCGGACCGTACGGAGGGCTTCTACATCCCCCGCGCTCCCGGGCGCACTTCCCGATCTCCGCCGTAGGCGCGCTTGCAGCCGGTGACGCGCCCTCTCTGTCCTTTGGGTGGATCGATACTCTTCCCGATCAACACGCTATTCACTTACCCCAGTATACTAGCAGGATTTGTCCGGCGTGTCAAGCGGCGGGCGGAAATTTTCCGGTGCCTGATCTCTCAGAGGACAGGGTCTGCCGTTGTCAACCGCCTGTTGACAGCATTCCCCAAAGGATTGCTTGTCAACTGACCGGGGATCAGGTATCATGGAGACAGAAGCGAGGAGGGACCGCCATGGAATGGAATGAACGCATCACAGTCGTCCGCAAAGCCGCCGGGCTGACCCAGGAACAGCTGGGGCAGCGGCTGGGCGTTACCCGGCAGGCTGTGAGCAAATGGGAATCCGCACAGACAGTGCCGGATGCCGTCACCATCGCCCGGCTGTGCGAAGCGCTGGATGTCTCCGCCGATTATCTGCTGCTGGGGAAAGAACCGAACAAATCTGGTTCCGCCTCATCACTCGTTTGCCCGCTCTGCGGACAGACCGTCTATGGGAATACCTGCCCTCAATGCGGCTATGTGCCTGGACTCAGTCGGGATGACAACGGCAGGCGGTATGCGCTGGTGACAACAGATGTTCCCATTTCATCCTCCAACTACGAGGTGGATCTAGTGAAATACTGCGGTCTCTCCGCCGAAGCAGCCCGGGAGCTGCTGAAAAACGCCCGGGAAGCACATCGCCGCGCCATTCTCCGACGGAATTTGAAGAAGCAGGAAGTCCGCTATCTGGCCGCCCACATGCGGCGGGTATACGGTTTGCAAATTGTGGAGGATCGCGGACAAAAGCCCGGGGAGCTACTGGCGTCAGGGGCCGCCATGGAACTGCCGGAAACAGAGTCTGCGTCCACCCAGAAAAGCGGCATCGGCTTTTGGGGCGTGGTAGGCGCCGTGATCGTGGCGCTGCTGATTCTCTCCTTCTTCTGATGCGCAAACGCTGTCTTTTCTCCATGGGCATCCTGCTGGCCCTGTACGGACTCAACCGCTTCTGTCTCGTTCCCCTCACCGGCAGCCGCCTTCTGGCCTGGCACGGGGCAGATACTCTGGCCGGTGCGTGGATGCTGTGCCTTGTGGAGCTTTTGCTGGAACTGGCCGGATGGCCCCCTCTGCGGCGCCTAATCCCGGTGTGGACCTATCTTTTGGGCTGCGGCCTTTTCTGGGAATATGTGACGCCCCTCTACCTCCCCCGGTCGGTCTCGGACCCCTGGGACATTCTGGCCGTGTGGCTGGGCGGCACCGTGATGCTGTTGTTCCTGCGCCCCGCAAATTGGGCTCGCTCCCAATCCTCACCACCCAACAAAGAATAACCTCCGCCTGCGATACGGAAGCGTACAGCAGGCGGAGGTTTTTTTGATTCAACGCATAGGAATCCTTACAGATTCTCCCGCAGCCGTTCCAGATTCCCCCGCATCAGCGACACATAGGTGGCGCCTGCGTCCAGGTCCTCCTGGGAGACATTGTGGCAGGAGTGGAACAGTGCGGTTTTCGCACCGGTGGCCTCTGCGATGCTGTCCGCCACCAGATGGTTGGAAAACTCAATATACCACACGGTGGGGATCCGCTCCGTCTCCACCTTCTCCGTCAAAAAGGCGATGGTGGCCGCAGATGGCTCCGTCTGGGTGCTGCATCCCGGAAAGGCGGCATAGTATTCCAGACCGTATTCCTCCGCAAAATACCGGATGGGGAACCGGTCACCAAAGACAATGGTCTTTCGGGGAGCCGTTGCAAAGAAGTCCCGGAAGTCCTGATCCAGCTGATCGATCTCTCCGGCATAGTCCGCAGCGCCGTCCCGATACGCCGCCGCGTGCTCCGGGTCCAGCTCTGCCAGTTTTTCCCCGATGGCCCGGGTAATGGCTGCGGCATTGACCGGCGAAGTCCAGACGTGCTCGTCGATCTCCTTTACCTCGCCCAGATCGTGGTCCTCATGGTCATGGCCCGGCTCTGCCTGCATGCCCTCCACCGTCTCCTCTTCCAGGAGTTCCACGCAGTCCACCATCCGCATGGTGGCCCCCGTCCGGTCCACAGAGTCCAGAATGGTATCCACCCAGGAGTCGGATTCACCGCCCAGATAAATGAACAGATCACAGTTCTGCACCGCCAGGATGTCCGCCGGCGTGGGCTCATAGGAATGGCTCTCCGCGCCGGGCGGCAGCAGCAGCGTCACATCCGCCAGATCTCCTCCCGCAGCCCGGGCAAAATCATAGGCTGGAAAGATCGTTGCCACCACCTGCAGCTTTCCGTCATCCGCCTCCTGCACCGTGCTCTGCCCACAGGCAGTCAGCCCAATCGCCAATAATCCGCACAGCAGTGCGGCAATCCATCGCTTCAAAATAAACCCTCCCGAATTTGAGAATGATTTTCATTTTTGAATGATACCACAGGCTCGCGGAAAAATCAAGTTTTTTACGCCCGACAATTGGCACATACTAGACGCATGCTGACACAGGAGGTTGTTTCATGGGTGCATTTGTGAAAAAAATTCATCTCAGTACCCTGCTCTCCAATGGACTTTGGAGTTTGCTGGGTCTGGCGCTTCTGCTCTGGCCGGCCCCCTCCGCACGGGCGGTCTGCCTGGCTCTGGGCGCGGTGCTGCTGCTCTGCGGCGCCGGAAATCTGGCGGCAGCTCTTCCCAACCGGGATGAAACACTGTATACGGCACTGCGTCTTGGTTCCGGCGTGATCCTCGCGGTGATCGGGCTGTGGCTGCTCTTCCGTCCGCTTTTGGCTGCCGCCCTGATTCCCAAACTGACCGGCATTCTTCTCTGCATCCACGGCGGCAGCAGCCTGGGAGACGCCATGCTCCTCCGGCGCGGCGGAGACGCCCGCTGGTCCGCGGCAGTTCTCGGAGGCGCCATCTCCCTGGCTCTGGGGCTTTTGCTGTTCTTTCTGGCTGTTCCCGCATTTCTGATTGCCGCCCGCATCGTGGGTGCCTGCCTGCTCTGGGATGGTGTCAGTGGGCTCTGGATTGCAAGCCGGGTGGGACATCTGCCGCGGCAGGACCCTTCCGGGCGTTAAGGCGTTAAAAAGAGGGGGGAAACGGCATAGCCGTCTCCCCCCTCTTTTTCCCGAACATCACGCGGACCGGCGAACCAATTCGGTGATGAACCGCCACACCCGCTGGACGGAGGCAATATGCATCCGCTCCCGGGGCGTGTGGATCTCCGTCAGATCGGGACCGATGGACACGCAGTCCAGGCCCGGCAGTTTGCCCGACAGAATGCCGCACTCCAGGCCGGCGTGGATGGCTTCGACCCGGGGCTCCTTGCCGTACTGCTCCCGGAACAGCTCCACCATTCTCTCCCGCAGGGGAGAGTCCGTCCGGTACTCCCAGGCCGGATAGTCGCCGGTGATCCGAAGCGTTCCGCCCAGCTGGTCCATCAGCCGCTTCAGGCGGCTGTGAAGCATCTCCTTCTGGCTGGAGACGGAACTGCGAACGCAGAAGGTGGCCGTCATGACAGACGCTTCCGTCCGCAAAACGCCCAGGTTCAAGGAGGTCTGCACCAGGCCCGGCAGATCCATGCTCATGGCCTGGATGCCGTTGGGAACACAGCTGAGCAGGCACAGCGCCCGGTCCGTGGACGCCTGATCCATGGGAACTTCCTCCTCCGCCGCTTCTGTCACGGCGATGGTGAGTGCGGGCTCCGTCACATGGTACTCATGCTTCAGGGACTCACCAAGCTGCTCCACGGCAGTCCGGACGGCACCGGCATCCGCCACCGCCACCACAGCTTCCGCAGCCACGGGAATGGCATTGTCCTTCATGCCGCCCTGGGCACCCACCAGACGCATCTCTCCGGCTGCGGCCGCGGCCTCCAGCAGGCGGCCCAGCAGCATATTCGCATTGGCTCGTCCCTTGTTGATCTCAGAACCGGAGTGACCACCGGTCAATCCGCTGACTGCCACCCGGAGACGGGTGCCGGCGTACGGCGCTCTCGTCAGCGGCAGTCCGCAGTGGGCCCGGCTTCCACCGGCACAGCTGACGGTGAACACGCCCTCTGCCTCGGAGTCCAGATTCAGCAGCGTTCTGCCTTTCAGGGGCGTGACATCCAGCCCCCGCACGCCTTCCATGCCCACCTCTTCTTCCGTGGTGAACACAGCTTCCAGACGGGGATGGACCAGAGTGTCGTCATCCAGCAGGGCCAGCGCGATAGCCACGGCAATGCCGTCGTCGCCGCCCAGCGTGGTGCCCTTGGCATAGACGGTGTCGCCGTCCACCACCAAGTCAAGACCCTCACGGCTCATGTCCTTAGTGCAGTCCGCTGTTTTTTCGCACACCATATCCAAATGGCCCTGGAGAATCAGGGGCTCCGCCGCCTCATGTCCCGGCGTTGCCTCCTTGATGATGATCACGTTGTGCAATTCGTCCTGATGGACCTCCAGGCCCCGTTCCCGGGCAAACGCCACACACCAGTCGCTGACAGCTCCGGTGTTGCCGGAACCGTGAGGGATTGCGGAGAGCTCCTCAAAAAAATGGAACACGCTCTGCGGTTCCAGTTGATCCAATACTGCCATATCGGTTGCTCCTTTCCAAATAAATGAGGAGCCGGCGCGGCGTGCCAGCTCCTCGCTATGAATGAGTATACCGCAACCGGGGGGCTGCATGCAACCCCTTACACCCCGGCAAAGTGGAATACCACACCCACCACGGCGGAGAGGGCGATGAACACGATGGGATGTAAGTTCTTTGTGGGTTTCACCCAGTTGGTCAGCACCAGCAGCACCGCCGCCAGCACCAACCCCTGCCCGTTGAAGAGGCTCCCATCCAGGGCATAGCGGTTCACGATGCCCCCCTCGCTGGTGCCCAGGGACACCACGTGGGTCAGCACCTCCAGCACCACTGCCACGCACGCCGCCCCGATCAGTCCTGTGGACGCCGGGCGCAGGCCGTAGAAGGCGTTGTTCACATATCGGCTGTCCCGGAACTTCTTGAGCATCGCCGCCACGATCAAAATCACCACGATGGACGGCGTCACCTCGCCCAGTGTGGCCACCACCGCACCCAGGACGGCGCCTGCCGTCCCGTGGCTGCTGCCCACCGTGAAGCCTACATAGGTCGCCATGTTGATGCCGATGGGACCCGGCGTGGACTCCGACACCGCCAGCATATTCATCAGATCTGCCTGCGTGTACCAGCCGGTACTCTCTCCGATGTCATGAAGGAACGGCAGCGTGGCCATGCCGCCGCCCACCGCGAACAGTCCCGTTTTGAAAAATTCCCAGAACAGCTGCAGATACACACTCATGCTTTCCGCACCTCCCAGTTTTTCAGTACGATTCCCGCCAGCGCCGCGCCGATCACGAACCACACCGGTGAGAGGTCCAGGAAGATGCCGCCCAGCAGCACCACCACGAAGATCACCGCCGTCCGCTTATCCACCACCGACTTTTTCAGCAGCTTTGAGACGGCATTGAAGATCAGCACGCACACGCACACCTGGATGCCGGCAAAGGCGTTCTGCACCCACGCAAGATCTGAAAAGTTGGTGATCAGCCCCGCCAGGATGGAGATGATGACCAGGGACGGGAACACCACGCCCAGCGTCGCCACAATGCCTCCGGCGATCCCGCCGTACTTCTGTCCGATGAACGTAGCCGTGTTCACCGCGATGATGCCCGGCGTACACTGTCCGATGGCAAAGTAATCCACCAGCTCCTCCTCCGTCGCCCAGTGCTTATTGTCCACCACTTCCCGCTGCAAAATCGGCAGCATCGCCATCCCGCCGCCGAATGTCATCACACCCATTTTCGCAAACGTCCAAAACAGCGTCCAAAGCATGGCTAGTTTCTGTTTCATTGCTTGCTCGCTCCTCTCCTTTTCATCTTGCATCTCAGCATAGCGGTTTTTCTTGCATATTTCAATTCATATGTTAATATAAAATATATAAGTAATTGCTAATGTATGTAGGGAGGAACACCATGACTTTGCGCCATCTGGAGATCTTTCGGGCGGTGTGCGCCCGAGAGAGTATCACGCAGGCGGCAGAACAGCTGAACATGACCCAACCCGCAGTGAGCCTTGCGGTCAAGGAGCTGGAGGCCTTCTACGGCGTGCAACTCCTGGAACGAATGAACCGCCGCATTTACATCACCGAAGCGGGCCGCAGCCTGCTGCAATACGCGGACGCAGTGCTGAACCAATTTGAGGAATCCGTCCGGGTCCTGCGGGACAGCGGTGCCCACAGCCACTGCAGCTTCGGTATGACCGTCACCATCGGTGAATCCCGTCTGCCGTTGATTTTGAGCCGCCTGTCCCGGGAGCTGCCGCAGATCAGTATCCGGACCTTTGTCCAGAATTCCCGCCGGACGGAGCAGATGATCCAGCGCAATGAAATTGATTTTGCATTGGTGAACAATATCACGGCGGTCTCCCCCAGCCATGTGGTGGATTTTCTGGGGCAGGAGGAAATGGCAGCGGTCTGCGCGGCATCCTATCTGTCGGGCCGGGGTACCCTTTCTCTGGAAGAACTGTCCCGGCAGCCGCTGCTGCTGCGGGAACCGGGAAGCGGTACCCGCAACAGCGTGGATGCGGTGCTGCAAACCGTGGGCTGCAAAGCCGTCCCCCTGGTGGAGAGCATCAGCACCGCCAGTCTCCTCAGCTGTGCAGCGGCGGGTCAGGGAATCGCCATCCTGCCCCGTTCCCAGGTGCGGCAGGCGTTGGCAGACGGCAGTGTGCGGGAGCTGCAAATCAGCGGCCCTACATTTTCCCAGCAGTATTTTCTGGTCTATCACCGGAACAAGTACCTTACCACCGGCATGAAGCAGGTCATCCAGGTCATCCGGGAGGAAATGACCTTTTGAGTCCACTGATCCGAAAAAGGAGCGGCGCGTTTGAAACGCGCCGCTCCTTTTTACCTGTTCATTCCGGTTTCTGCTGAACTGCTTCGCCGCCCTGATCCTCCAGGCCAAAGTCCCGGGCCGCGGAGGCGGTGTCCCGCTTCAAAATGGTCTCCATCACCCGGATGTCGCTGTCCACATCCAGTGCATCCGCCTTGTACAGCTCGTCCAGCTGGTGCTCAAACCCCGCCACGATGGAATCCATGGTGGACGCGATGCGGCTTTTCGCCTGCCGCAGGTTCTCTCCCTCCACGCCGGCGGCTTCAAACTCCGCGTAGGAGTCCAGCAGCTTCTGGGTGGTGGGAAGATAATAGTTCAGGAAAGTCCCGATGCGGTCTTTCTTTCTGGGGTCCTCTTCCACCGCCCGGAAAATTTTGGAAGTGATCTCCTCCAGCCGGTCGATCTTGGCAGAGAGGACCGGGTCCGCAATGGCGTCGTTGGCCCTCCGGATTCCCCGCAGGATGCCGGAGTACCCCTCCTCCGCCTCCTTGGGAGGCTGCTGCGCAGTAGTCTGCTCCTTTTGCCGCTGCCTTTTCAGCGCCTCATCCGCCTTTCCGCTGCGGAAGAGGTATCCAAGTTCCATATTCAGATACGCCGTGCCGCCGAAGTATCCCTTGTCGATCATCTTGCCCAGATCACGCTCCACTCGCTTTTCCGGGTATCCCAGTGTCCGGGCCAGCTCTTCCACCGGCATGGCCTCCCGGTCGCCCAGCACCGCCAGATACTTTTCGTACCGCTTGAGCTGGCGGTCCATGGAGACACCGCCGCAAAACAGTGCCACGCCCGCCGCGGCAACCGCCAAATACTGCAGCAGGTCCAGGAAGTAAAGTTCCATCCAGTAGTCCGACCAGAAGAGGGCGTCAATGGGGTCGTTCACTCCAAGAATACCAATAGCCGCCACCACAATGCCCACGATTTTGAGTTTTTTGGCGTTGGATTTTTTCACCGCCGGCGACCGGGTGACTTTTCGGGCCGCCTGCTGGGCCCGGCCGGGCTGACCGGCAGCGGACTGTCGGGGAAGATCTGTCTGCAGCGGCGGCGCCTGGGTGCGTTGTTTGCCGTCCCGGCCAAAGAGCTTCACCAACAGCACCACCAGCGCGATCGGTGCAAGCCCCACCAGGAAGAGCACCGCGATCACCACCCAGGAGACCCAGTCACTGTCGGATTTCCGCTTGGCGGCCATGGTTCATTCCCCCTTCTTTTTCAGCTTCCGCTTGTTGCCCTGCTCGTCCACAATATAGGTGTGGTCCAGCTGGCCCTGGAGACTGCCCAACACGGCGTCAATATATTCCCGGCGCAGGGCGGCCCGCTCGTCCGCTTCCCACTGGGTCAGCCCCTCCGGGGATTTTGCCTTCTTTGCCAGCTCATTGAGCCGGTCGATCTGTTTTTGATCCATGATACCCTCCTGTCAGATAAACCGCTTCACCACAATGGAGATGCGGCCCTTTTTCGTGGTGCCGCCTACCTCCGTCAGTTCAAATTTTCCAAATCCCCGGGCCGACACGGTGTCCCCCTCCGCCAGAAGATGATCCGGTTTCGTACACTCCCGCCAGTTGACCTGGACCTTCCCGCTTTCGATCAGTGCCGCCGCTTTTCCACGGGCCAGCCGAAAGCCGGTAGACGCCACCGCGTCCAGCCGCAGCGAGCTGACGGTGTCCCGCATCTCCTCGCATCGGACCTGGGGGATGTGCAGATATTCCCCCGGGATCTCGGAGACCGTCAGCTTTGCCCGACCGGCGGAGATCCAGCTCTCCAGCAGAAATGATGCCACGCTGTCCAGGACGATGAGGTCTGCCTCGTCCTCGCCCACCAGGATGTCGCCTACCTTTTCCCGGACGATCCCCATACCCATGAGGCTGCCCAGGAAATCCCGGTGAGTCAGATGGTACTCCCGCCGGAATGATGCCCGCAGAAACCGCAGCGGGCTCTGGCTCTCGGCGTCCTCCGCCTCCAGCCAGTCCGGCAAAAACAGCAGAATGGTCCGCTCCGCCCCCTCGTAGCCGCCCAGCGCCACATAGGCATTCTCAGGCGTTCCCGCCATACGCAGCAGCTCCTGGGCCATCACCCGCTGCTGGGGACTGAGGAAATCTGTGGAGGACGGGATATTGCGGATGCGGGCCTGCTCCGCCCGGTCCAACACCTTTGCCAGCAGCAGGCGGTCCTCCTTGTCCGCCCCCAGCTTGTCCAGCAGCTTCGTCTTATCCATGGCGCAGCTCCTGGGTCCGCACCAGCGCCGCGTAAGCGCCGTTTTTTGCCATCAGTTCCTCGTGGGAACCCAGTTCCGCGATGCGTCCATCCTCCACAACAGCGATCCGGTCAGCATTGCGGACGGTGGAGAGCCGGTGGGCAATGATAATAGTGGTGCGGCCCTTGGAGAGCTTTTCAAACGTCTCCTGGAGCTTGGCCTCCGTCACGCTGTCCAGGGCGGAGGTGGCCTCGTCCAGAATCAGCACCGGCGGGTCCTTCAGGAAAATGCGGGCAATGGAAATCCGCTGCTTCTGTCCGCCGGAGAGCAGGGTTCCCCGCTCTCCCACATAGGTGTTGAAGCCCTCTGGCATAGCTACGATGTCATCATAGATCTCCGCCAGTTTCGCCGCCCGGGCCACCTCTTCGTCAGAGGCACCGGGCTTTCCGTAGCGGATGTTCTCCAGGATACTGGCCGCAAAGAGGAACACCTCCTGTTGCACCACGCCCACGTTCTGCCGGAGAGACTCTTGGGTCACGGTCCGCACGTCCTGCCCGTCGATGCAGATCGCACCTTCGGTCACATCGTAAAACCGGGGAATCAGCTGGCAGAGGGTGGACTTTCCTCCGCCGGAGGGCCCCACCACCGCCACGGTCTCTCCGGGGCGGATGTGGAGATCCACATCGTGGAGCACCGGCAGATCATCTTCATAGGCAAAGCTCACATGATCTACATCGATGCGCCCCTCCACCCGCGTAAGCGCCGTGGCATCGGGGGCGTCCTGCATGTCCGGCTCCTCCCGCATCAGCTGAATGAACCGGGATAGGCCCGCGGTGCCATTGGCAAAGAGTTCGGCAAACGTGGAGAGTTTACGGACGGGATTGACAAAGGCGGTGATATACAGGCTGAAGGTGATGAGATCCACCGTGTCCATACGCCCCCGCATGATGAGATAGCCGCCCACGGAGATCACCGCCACGGAGAGAATGCACAAAAAGAACTCCATCACCGCGTTAAAACGGCCCATAGCCCGGTGAAAGGCCCGCTTGGAGGTCTTGTAGCTGTTGTTGGAGGTGTCGAACTTGCGAAGCTCCGCCTCCTCATTGGCAAATGCCTTGGCAGTGCGGATACCGGAAAGGCCGGATTCAATATCCGCATTGATGGTGGCGGTACGCTGCTTGACCTTGAGGGAAGCCTCCTGCATAGACTTCCGGCAGCGCCAGACCACCAGGAAAAATATGGGGATAATGACGGCAATCACCAGGGCCAGCTGCCACTGAATGGTGAACATAATGATTAAAGCGCCTACTATCGTGACACCTGAGATGAAAATATCCTCCGGGCCGTGGTGTGCCAGCTCCGTGATATCAAAGAGATCCGCCGTGAGACGGCTCATCAGCTGGCCTGTGCGGTTGCGGTCATAGTAGTCAAAGCTCAGCTCCTGCATATGCCGGAACAGATCCCGGCGGATGTCCGCCTCCACCAGGATACCGAAGGTGTGGCCATAGTAGCAGATGATATACGTGAACACCGACCGCAGAAGATAGGCGGCAAACACCACTGCCATCACCGCAAAGAAGGTGCCGTATGCGCTGGCAGGCAGCAATTCATACATGCACCACCGGGAAACTGCCGGGAAGGCCAGGTCGATCAGGGAAATGGCCAGTGCGCAGCACAGGTCCAGAAAAAACAGTTTCCGATGGGGTTTGAAATAGGATAAAAAGATCTGCAGAGAGGACTTTTGCTGAAACTCTCGGGTCGTCATGGTAAGCTCCTTTTTCCTTGGAAATACGGGATACATCATATCATGATTTTGCGGACGATGCAACGCAAATCCCCGGATGCCGCGGCATCCGGGGATGGGAAAATTCCAATGGACTATTTTGTCACACGGACAATGCACTCCAGCACTTTGCCGTCCACCGTGGCCGTAATGGTGGTGGTGCCGGCGGCCACCGCCTTCACCACGCCGCTGCCGGAGACTGTGGCGATTCCGATGTTCTTGGAGGCCCAGGTGACAGCGGACGAGGTCCCGCTCACCTTCAGCTGCACATTCGGATCACCCACATGGGTGGTAAAGTCAGTACTGCTGAGCTTGGGGGCAGAGCTGGTGGACGTGGTGGAACCGGTGGTTTGTCCGCTGCTGGTTCCGCCCTTCACCCGCACCATGCAGGTTCCCTTTCCGCTGCCGTCTGTCACCGTAATGGTGGCCTGGCCTCCGGCCACTGCGGACACTTTGCCGTCCGCGTCCACTGTGGCAACGCTCTCGTCACTGCTGCTCCAGGTATAGCTGCCGGAGCCGCCGGAGGCGGTCAGCGGAATGGGCGCGTCCCCCACCGACATGGTAAACTCCGTTTTCGGAGAACCCAGATAGGACATGGTCAGTGTCTCCGGCAGGGCGGACAGATCCGTCTCCGCATCAGAATCGCCATTTCCCTCCGCGTCGCCCTGGTTGTCAGCGTCCACGCCGTTCTCAGATCCATTTTCGCCATCATTCTCATCCAGTACCGGCGGCTTGGGCGTCACTTCCTCGGTGGCCGGGTCTTCCGTCTGATCTCCACCCAGTTTGTCGGCGATCTTGTCGCCAAAGAGCAGGTACACCAAAAGCGCGGCCATAATCAGGATGAGGATCACCAGAATCGGACTGAGCAGATTGGGCTGCCCCCGCTTGTTGCCCCCGGAGGTCCGCTTGCCTCCCTTTCCACCGCGGTGGAGCTGGTTCCCCCGCTGCAAAGCAGCCTCTTCTTCACAGAAGGGACAGCTTTTATAGGTATCCGAATAATTCTCCCCACAGATGGGGCAGCGCTTCATGGCCATAATGTTCCTCCCCGCCGGATCAGCATTTTTACAATTTACATAATATCGGCTTTCCCCCATGGCGTCAAGACTGGTGCCGAAATTTTGGGAAATTTCCCGCAGTTGGTCGTCTGCTCTTGCTTTTGAGGGAAAGGCTTTATTATAATAACGAAAGAACAGGCGGTTTTGTTCCGCCCCAGAGGAACAACAAAGGAGGATTTGGGGAGATGAGCACGATTCTCATTGGTATCGCCGGCGGCACCGGCTCCGGTAAAACCACCCTGACCCGGCATCTGAAGGAGCATTTTGGGGAGGACGTTACGGTCATCGGTCATGACAGCTATTATAAGCGGCAGGTGGGTAAAAGTTATGAGGAACGAGCAAAAGTCAATTATGACCATCCCAGCGCCTTTGACACAGAGCTTCTGATCGAGCACCTGCGGGAACTGAAGGCCGGACATCCTGTGGAGTGCCCGGTCTACTCCTATAAGGACCACAACCGCACGGATGAGACTGTGACCATTTATCCCACAAAAGTCATTATCGTAGAGGGGATTTTGATCTTCCAGAACCCCACCCTGCGGGAGATGTTTGATATCAAAATCTTCGTGGAGACCGATGCCGACGTCCGCATCCTCCGCCGCTGTCTGCGGGATGTGGAAGAGCGGGGCCGCACACTCCAGTCCGTGGTGGACCAGTACCTGACCACGGTCAAGCCTATGCACGAGCAGTATGTGGAGCCCTCCCGCAAATATGCGGACATCGTCGTTTTGGAGGGCGGTCACAATTTGGTGGCCCTGGACATGATCATGCAGCGGATTCAGCACCATATTGACGAAGCGTGAACGGATCAACATACCGAAAAAGGAGCCGCAATGCGGCTCCTTTTTTCAGGGATTGTGCAGGCGGAAGATCCCGCCATGGATTCTCACAGTTTCTGTCGGGACAGCGGCATTTACACCCCGGCAAAGTGGAATACCA
>FR890898.1 GCA_000436875.1 Oscillibacter sp. CAG:155
CGGTCAAGCCGCATGCCTGCCGGTTCATTCCACATAACCGTATAACCCTCTGACCGAAACCTCTCCCGAGCGCACGATCCGACGGCTCCCGTCCTCCAGGCGTACCACCAGTCCGAAGTCCTCGTCCAGGTCCTCCGCCACTGCCGGCTGACGCGTTCCGTCCGGAAGCATCAGCTGCACCGGGCGTCCCAGATTCACGCAGTCCCGGCGGCAGGCTGCCAGATACGGTGCCGTGTCTCCGGACAGCAGTGCCGTATACAGCCGGTCCAGCGCCTCAATTTCAGCGGCCGCCAGGGCAGGGCGGGACACCGGACGGCCCAGCTCCTGGAGAAGCGACGTGGCCACAGGGCGAACCTCGGGGGAGAAATCCTCCTCCCTCTGCCCTACATTGACGCCGATCCCCACTGCCAGATATTGCAGCCGGCCAGACTCACCCTCCAGTGACAGCTCTGTCAAAATACCGCAGAGCTTTTTCCCGTTCATCACCGGATCATTGGGCCATTTCAGCCCGGGGCGAACACCGCAGACCTGCTCCACTGCCTCGCACACCGCCACACCGGCCATGGCCGTGACCGTCATCAGGCGGTCCGGCGGAAGCTGGGGGCGCAGCAGCGCGGTCAGATAGATCCCCTGGCCCCGGGGAGACTGGAATACCCGGTTCATCCGCCCACGGCCTGCGGTTTGGCAGTTGGCGACCACCACCGTCCCGTCTTCCGCACCTTCCAACGCCAGCTGCTTCACCCGGGTATTGGTGGAATCCACCTGGTCATAGCAGTACAGCCTGCGACCCACCCGTTCCACCGGGGTGAGAAAGCTGCGGATCTCCGGCTCCGTCAGGGCATCCGGAACGCCTGTGAGCCGGTATCCCTGGCCGGTACGGGCCTCAATGGTATACCCCTCCTGCCGCAGGGTGTTGATCGCTTTCCACACGGCGGTGCGGCTGATTCCCAGCTGCTGACTGAGTTCTTCGCCGGAAAGGGGCTCCCCCATCCGTTCCCGCAAAAGTGCCAGCACGGTTTGACGACTCACACCAGTCCCTCCTTTCGCACACATGCGCTTTTTGCAGTTTATCACGTTTCCCACCTCTTGTAAACCGTCCGGCGGTCCAAGACAGGAAAAGCCGCGGAGCAGATTGCTCCGCGGCCTTTGTTCAAACCTCTTCCTCCTGTGTCTGCAAAGACTCCGGTTCTTCAAGGACAGCCTCCTGCGCTGTCGGCGTGTCCTCCTCCGGAAGATCCTCCTCTCCGGAATCAGCCGCCTCCTGCGGCGTCTGGTCGGGATTCTGGGGCTGTGCACCGCTCTCCGGGATCTGGCCGGGCTCTGTCTCCGGCTGCGGTTCATCAGCGCTCTGATCCGGCGTCTGCGCAGGTGTCTCTGCGGGTACCTGCGCAGGTGTTTCCGGCACTGCCGGCTCTGTCTGCACCGGAGGTGTCTGCGCCGGGACTTCCTCCGTTGCACTCACCGTCGAATCGGAGGGCGCCACACCCTTGAGCATGGCCTGAACCACCCACCGGGTGGCATGACCGTTTCCGGTACAGGTGGACAGGGTCAGAATCTTGTCGTAAATCGTCGGCGTGATGCCGGTATCAATGACGGACTGCCCCAGGCAGTAATCAAGGAACGCCTGCTTGGACGAATCGCCGGAAAACCCGATCTGATACGTGGTTCCAGCAGTCGAGACCTCGTAGGCGGCAAAGATCTCATACTTATGGCTGCCGTTGTCATCCGTGATATATACATAGGGATGTGACGCCCAGTAGCTCTGCTTCTTATAGTTCTTCAAGGAGGCAAACATCGAGCCGTTATTCATCCGGTGTCCGTAGATCACGGTATTGAAATCGCTGAAGTCCGGGCTGTTCTGACATTCCAGGAAAATCGCGCCCACCACGCTGGTCCACTTTTTCCAGGTGTGATTGAGATAGTACTGATTGTTGTTTCCCTGTACCAGCGGATACGAAATCACCGTATTGGGGATGAGAATCCACCCTAGCACGTCGCTGTTGACCTCCTGCAGGGCCGCAAAATCCATGTTGCGCAGCGCATCGGCATAGGGGTCCACATAGACGGGAGCCGATTCCTCCGGCTCTTCCGGCGTGGGTTCCGGCAGGTCGCTCAGGTCCGGCAGCTGCACCAGCTCCGCCGCCTCCTCATACGTTTCTTGGCCTTCTTTATATTCGATGCCGCGGTAGATCACCATGCCGAGACTCCCGGCAAAAACCAGCGCCAGGAGAATGATCAGGCCCCGCCGTAGCGTTCGTTTCATCGTCTTGTCCCCCTTCCGGGCATGCTTGTCACTTCCCGTATTATATCGGTTTTCCACGGGATGTGCAAGGACCCGGGCCGATCGGCCCGGGT
>FR890899.1:0-2129 GCA_000436875.1 Oscillibacter sp. CAG:155
TGTCCTTTTGCGGGGGCGTCTTTTCCGGACGGGGCTTTTTTCGTTGAAATATTGAAAAAGAGCGAGTTGCCGATGCTGCGGAACAGGCCGGGAATTTCGGTTACCGCTCCTCCGGCAGAATCTCCCGGACGGTGAGAAGGCCGTCTGTCACGGTAAAGCGCACCTCCAGCCCCGCAAAACCAAAGCCGTAGACCCGATCGGAGTCCTTTTGGTAGTGCGGCCGCGGGTCCTGTGCCAGAACACCCATGAGAGCTTCCCGGCGGTTTTCCGGTATCTGCGCCAGAAGCGCCGGCGGAATGTCTACCGCCAGTACCGCACCTGCCGGTGCAGCAGCAAAGCCGCCGCTAGCCTCCGGGTGGCAGTCGCCATAGGGAAGGTAGGGTTTGATATCCAAAATGGGCGTGCCATCCATCAGATCTGCCCCCTGGACCCGCAGCACCGTGCCCAGATCCGGTGTGGACGCTATACCGGCCAGACGCACAGAGGAGAGCCCGATGGGATTCGGCCGGAACGGGGAGCGGGTGGCAAACACGCCCATGCGGGTATTTCCGCCCAGTCGGGGCGGCCGCACTGTGGGGGACCAGGTCCGGCGCACAGAGGCGGAAAAGACCCAGACCAGCCAGATGTGGGAAAACCCCTCCAGTCCCCGTAGGGCGTCGGGGTTGCGGAATTCCGGCTCAAAGACCACCGTGGCCTCCAGAGAGTCCACCAGGCCGCTTTGCCGGGGAACGCCGAATTTGGTGGAAAAATCGCTGCGGATGTGGGCGATGGGACGCATGGAATAGAGCTCAGACATGGGATGCCCCCTTTGTTGAAGTGCTTCCATTATACGCAAAAATTCCCGAAAAGCAAAGCGTCGTATCAAAAGAGAGAAAGCGGATGCCGTACGGCATCCGCCTTCTGGAATCACTCAAAGATGAATTACGACGTCGGGACAATAGAGCAGACACCAGGCGATGACAAAGAGCACCAGAGCACAGGAGACCAGCAGAAAGCACAGCACCATGCCCACCCAGTCGTAGCGGATGGCACTGTCCCGCCGGGCGGCCAGCAGGGTCTCCACACCAAGGCTCACCAGAATGAGGGGGCTGAGCTTGAGGAGGAACGTCAGATCCAGCTTGGGAAAAAACATGCACAGCAGCATGGCCGCACCGCTGAGAATCAACACCACGCCCAGCGTGAAGGTCCCTACCCGCCGGGGCTTTTCAGGCACCGGATGCTCCGAAACAGGTGCGGCGCCTGCGGAGAAATCACACTTCTTTGTCATGGGGCACCTCTCGGCGGGAAGCAGCGGGGTCATCTGATTCGGGTGCCTCACAAGAGGCGCTGCCGTCTGGACTATCCTGCTGCCGGAAATCGGATTCCGGCGGGGTGAAGACCGGAATATCTTCCTGCTGGCGGTTTCTTGGCCCGCGGATGAACCAGACGCCCAACAAAATCACCAGAACCGTGATGACCATGCGGGGCAGGTCGTAGAGCAGGTCGTAGAGCCAATAGGCCCAGTCTCCGATCAGCCAGCCGATGCGGTTGAGCAGCATCCGGTAGAGCATCCAGCCGCCCACCAGAATCAGTGCCCAGCCAATCAGGCTGTGGCGGCTGCGGAGCAGCTTGGCCATCCGCTGGCTGTCCAGATCCGAGAGGCCGAACAGAAAATCATCCGGCGGCTGTGTTCCCGCGGTGATCTGGGTGCGGAGATTGTAGCTGTCGAAAAAGGCGTAGAGCCATACCACCGGCAGGAAAAAGGCCAGTGCCCCCATCCCCAGGAAACCGGAAATCGCCAAAATGGCGAAAAACAGCAGCAGCAGGGAAAGCCCCCGCTTCATATACCCCTGGTACATCTGCCCGCATCCGGAGAGGCAGGAGGTGAGAAATAAAAGCAGTCCGTGTTTGGGTGTCATGAGTGAGTTCCTCCTTCATTGGTCTGCGGTCTGTCGCCGCTGAAGTGGTCCAAAAAATCACTGATCTGAGAGAACATGCTGTCCATGGATTGATTCCACCGCTCCGGCCAATCCCAAAGACGCTGGGTCACCGTGCTGTCCGGAGACGGAGGCAGCGGGTCTGCGGCGGCCTGCGGGAAAATCCCGGCACTTCCCCAGAGCACGGTCAGGGCCAGCGCTACCGCAGCGGCG
>FR890899.1:2257-4647 GCA_000436875.1 Oscillibacter sp. CAG:155
CAGGTCTGTATACCGCTGGAGACACGCATCACAAAAGGCCAGATGTTCCGCTATTTCCAGGCGCTCCAGCTCAGACTGATCTTCCTGACGGATCAGTGCCAGCAGAGCCTCGTCCGTCAAATGTCCGTCAGCGCGAAAGCGTTCCATCCAATCTCCTCCTTTCCAGCTGCTCCCGCAAGAGCCGTTTCCCGCGGGCAAGCTGTGTATGGATCGTTTTGACCGGCCTGCCCAGCGCCAGCGCGGCTTCTTCGGGGGATTTCTCCTCCAGCAGGCATAGCTGGCAGACCGGGCGGTAAGGCTCTTTCAGGGCCTGAATCATTTGGGAGATATCAGCCTCTCCGCTGCGCTGGAGGGCGATTTCCTCTGCCGCAGGGGAGAGGCCCGGCGGCATTTCCTCATCTCCCGGCAGGACGGTGCGCCGGTTGTAGGCGCTTTGCAGATGATCCTTGGCTTTGTTGGCGGCGATGCGCGCCAGCCACTGCCGCTCATATCCCACCGGCATAGAATCCCGGTGCAGATAGGCGGAGAGAAAGGTCTCCTGGGTCAGATCCTCTGCGGAGGCAGCGTCCCGGACCAGCTGGAAACAGATGGTGTACACCAGCCGCTCATATTGTACCATCAGTCGGGAAAAGACTTCTTTTGTCATACTGGCCACGTCTCGCCGCCACCTCCTTTGTCGTCCGACATGTATATTACGGCGGGACAGCCGGGATTTCTTCAGGCTTTCCAAAAAAAGTTTACCGGATTTTCTGCCCGGCTGCAATGCTGCATCCAAATCTGCCGGGAACATGGGGCATCTCCATGCGGAACGGCAGCGACAGGCTGTTCCCACGTGGTTGACGGCAGGGGCAGAAACCCGGTATAATGAGAGCCGAATCATCACAAATCTGCATCGGGAGGAATGAGACGGATGAAGCGGGAAGCGATCCGGGTTTTGATTATTGACGGACAGGGCGGCGGCATGGGCCGGGGACTGGTGGAAGCTGTGAAAAAGCGCTGGCCCACGCTGCATATTCGGGCGGTGGGCACCAATGCCCTTGCCACGGGAGCGATGCTGCGGGCCGGGGCGGATGAATGTGCCACCGGTGAAAACGCGGTGATCTTCAATGCCAAGTGGGCCCATGTGCTGATGGGCCCCATCGGGGTGCTCACGCCCAACGGCCTGCTGGGCGAAGTCTCTGCCGCCATGGCCGGGGCAATCGGCGGCAGCGAGGCGGTGAAGATCCTGCTGCCGTCCCAGCGGTGCAGCATCCGCCTGGCGGTGGGGGAGCCCCGGCCGCTTCAGGCCTATCTGGACGAGGCAGTGAATCTGCTGGATAAGGAGCTCCGGCGGCTGGAGGATGAGGCATAAGGCCTGAGGAAAGAAAGGATGCAGGCAGTATGGGAAAGTGGATTCTGATTCCGGATTCCTTCAAGGGGACCATGTCATCCCGGGAGGTCTGTACCATGATGGCGTCCGCACTGCGGCACCATTTGCCGGAGGCGGAAATCGTCAGTGTTCCGGTGGCGGACGGAGGCGAGGGCAGTGTGGAGGCATTTCTGACTGCGCTGGGCGGCCGCCGGGTGGAGGTTCCCTGTACAGGCCCCGACGGGCGGCCGATTACCGGCTTTTACGGCTGCTTGCCGGATGGGACCGCGGTGATTGAGATGGCGGCAGCCGCCGGGCTCCCGCTGATGGAAGGGCATCTGTGCCCGGAGAGAGCTACCACCTATGGCGTGGGAGAGCTGCTGCGGGCGGCGGTCCGTGACGGTGCCCGCCGGGTGATTCTGGGGCTGGGCGGCAGTGCCACCAACGACGGCGGCTGGGGGGGCCACCAACGACGGCGGCTGCGGCTGCGCCGCGGCACTGGGCATCCGGTTTCTCGATCAGGAGGGAAACACCTATGTGCCCACAGGGGGAACGCTGGACCGCTTGGCGCGGATCGACGCCAGCGGGCTGGACCCGGCGGTGCGGGCGGCGGAGATCACGGTCATGTGCGACATCGACAATCCCCTCTGCGGCCCTACCGGCGCCAGCGCGGTGTTCGGTCCCCAGAAGGGCGCGGGACCGGCTCAGGTTGCCTGCCTGGACCGGAATCTCCGCCATCTGGCGGAGGTGATCCGGCGGGATCTTGGAACGGAGATTCTGGACCTGCCCGGCAGCGGTGCCGCCGGCGGCATGGGCGGCGGTATGGTGGCCTTTCTGGGCGGCCGCCTGCAAATGGGGATCGAGACAGTGTTGGATACCGTGGGGTTTGATACCATGGTACAGGGGGCAACTGCGGTGCTCACCGGGGAGGGGCGGATCGACGGTCAGAGCCTGCGGGGGAAGGTCGTGATCGGTGTGGCCCGCCGGGCCGCAGCGGTCGGTGTTCCGGTGATCGCTGTGGTGGGGGATGTGGCCCCCGGTG
>FR890899.1:4717-7833 GCA_000436875.1 Oscillibacter sp. CAG:155
CAGGCGCTGCCCTGGGAACAGGCCCGGCTGACGGCCCGGGAGGATCTGGCGGCGGTGATGGAAGATCTTGCACGGCTGTTGGCAGCTATGGGCCAGCGGTAATACATGGACGTGGGCGAAGCACCGGCTCCGATCCCCCTGCCGGGCGGGCCGGTCCGCGCTGGAAAAGGGGACTGCGGGCTTTTTGCATAGAGGTCCGCCGGAAATAGGTCCAAATGCGGGCAAAACGATGAAGATCATCCAAGCGCTTGACAAATTCATCCAAGCGCGGTATGGTTAAACAGGCATCAGGTAAGGATGCCGATTTGCAAAGCAATATTTCGGAAAACGTTTCCGCAATACGGAAAAATGGAAAATAGGAAAGGGAGCATTACAAGATGAAAGCAGCGTATTTGACTCCGGCGATTACCTTGTTCCGTGAGGATGGCAGCCTGGACCTGGAGAGCCAGGGCAAACTGTTCGACAACCTGATCGAAAAAGGCGTGGACGGCATTCTGGTGGAGGGCAGCTCCAGCGAATTCTTCGCCATGCCGATGGATGAGCGCCGGGAAATGGCGCGGTTTGCCATCGAGCGGGTGGATCACCGTGTCAAGCTGATCATCGGCACCAGCAGCATGGTGGCAGATGAGATCGTGGACTTTTCCAACTACTGCCTGGAGCAGGGCGCGGATGCGGTCATGATTCTGCCTCCCTATTACTTCCGCTTTGGTGCAGAGGCACTGCTGCAGTACTATGACCGTCTGGCCGGCAAGATCAACGGTCCCATTTACATCTATAACTTCCCTGCCAACACCGGCACGTCTGTCCCTGCGGAGACCGTGCTGCAGCTGGCGCAGATGCATTCCAACATTGTGGGCATCAAGGACACCATCCCCGGCATGGATCACACCCGGGAGCTGATTAAGGTGGTCAAGTCCCAGATCCCCAACTTCGAGGTTTACTCCGGCTTTGATGACAACTTTGCCCACAACATCCTGGCCGGCGGCAACGGCTGCATCGCGGCACTGAGCAACGTGGTGCCCGAGATCTGCGCCGCTTGGGCCAAGGCGTTCCGGGACAATGACCTGGCCGGCATTGCCAAGGGCCAGCAGGCCATCGACCGTCTGATGGACCTGTACGCCATCCGGGACCCCTTCCTGCCCGTCCTGAAGGAGGCCTGCAGACTGCGTGGCATCGCCGCCAGCAGCACCGGCACCTTCCCCATGCCTAACGCCACAGTGGAGGACGACGCCCGGATTCTGGCGCTTCTGCACCGGGAGGGTATCTGAAAAACAGCACGTTCTGCCTGCCTGCCGCAATCAAGCGGCGGGCAGGTATTTTTTCCCTTGTAATGCAGGCAAAGCATCGCCGGGCAGCGGATTTGACCGGTGAGCGGTCTGTGGGATATGGGAAACAGGATAGAAAAAGAGCCCGGACCAAAGGTCCGGGCTCTCATTTTCAAAGGTCGATTACCGCATGGCGATGGTGACTTCCGTCTCCGCAGCCAGCTCACCGTGATTATAGACCTCACATTTGCAGGTGGCGATGGCCTTTTCCGGGCGCTCGCTCATCAGTGCGGCGTGAATTTCGATGGTGTCGCCGGGGAGGATCTTTCTGCGGAAGCGCACATTGTTGATCCCCAGGAACAGCGGTGTCTTTCCCTGATATTCCGGCTTGGTCATCAGCACCAGATCGGTGGCCTGGGCTGTGGCCTCCACAGTGTAGACACCGGGCAGCACGGGGTCACCGGGGAAATGTCCCTTGAAGATCTCCCGGGCGGGATCGACCCAGAAGGTAGCGACGATCCGCTCCCCGGGGACGAATTCCGTAGCCTCGTCGATCAGCAGCATGGGGTCGCGGTGGGGAATAATTTCCATCACCTGTGCATGATTGAGCTTTTTGCATTCAGACATGTCGTTTTGACCTCCTTGTGTTCTTGGCGGACTTGCCGGAAAAACCGGGAAGAGCCGCATCAGAGATATCCTGATCCACCGCCGTTGAGGGCCAGAGCGGAATAAGACCCGGCCGGGCGGTATTTCCATGATAAACATGCTCCCGGCAGGCAGCCGGCTTACCGTTGACAAGGCAAAAACTTCCATTATGCGGAATAAAGTTCCACAATTATCCCGTAAAACGATTCACAACTTCCCAACCGCATGTTATACTCATCATAGGCGCTTCCCGGGCGGTTGTCAAGCAGCCGCAAACGGCGTTGGGCGCCGGATTTCCGTTTGGCGCATGTGCGGTGCAGCGTGCCCGCAAAGCCCGTTTGGCCCCGGGAGGTCCAGTGCCTGCGGAAGAGAAAGGAGCAGACCCATGGCGAAAGAACAGGTTTCCAGCATTCTTCGTGCACTGCAGATTTTGGAATGCTTTACAGACAATGAGACAGAATGGACGTTGAAGGCGCTGGTGGAGCAGCTGGGACTTCCCACGACGACCGTATTCCGCCAGCTGTCCACATTGACGGACCGGCAGTACCTGGAGCAGGACCCCATTCGCAAAAGCTATCGGGTGGGCCCCAGACTGCTGCAGCTGTCCAGTGCCATTGTGGGGCAGTCGGACCTGCGGCGGATTGCCCGGCCGGAGCTGGAGCGGCTGAGCGATACTGTGCAGGAGACCATCAACCTCAGCGTGATGCTGGAACATGATATTTTCTATCTGGACAAGGTGGAGACCCATCGCTCAGTGGTCTGCAACACCCGGGTGGGCAGCCGGGCTCCGGCGTATGCCACCAGCGGCGGCAAGGCGATGCTGGCCTGCCGGGAGCCGTCCGAGATCGACGAATACTGCCGGTGGATGGCGCAGGAGGCCTGTCCGCTGACGAGCAACACCATTACGGACCCTGACCGGCTGCGCAGGGAACTGTCCCAGGCGAGGGCCTGCGGATATGCACAGGACAATGGGGAGATCGAAGAGGGGCTGATCTGTGTCGCGGCGCCCATTTATGATATGAACCACAAGGCGATTGCGGCAGTCAGTGTCTCTGGACCTGACTATCGGATGAAAGAGGATCAGGACGTGATGATCCGGGAGGTTCGCCAGACTGCTGCCGGGATCTCCAGACTTCTCGGCTGCCGGGGCTGATCGGTGCCTGAGAGTTTAAAGCATCGGAAGAAAAGAGAAGAAACGGCGCCCGG
>FR890899.1:7876-16334 GCA_000436875.1 Oscillibacter sp. CAG:155
GTTTCTTCGCGGAAGGGGAACCCACGTCACGTGTCCATTCTGCAAACATACAGCAGATCAGAATCCGTATCATAAAGCGCCAGGGTAAAATTGAGAGAATACCGGTTCAAAAGCGGTTCCTGGGAATCCTGCTGCCGGTCCACAAGCAGATAATACCCGTTTTGGATGACCGGCACCAGCGGCACGCCGTCCCCATCCGTCAGATACGGCCCGGTGCTGGAGTTTTCATCCAAGATGCCGTAGACCAGGGCCTTGGCCGTCGTGCTCAGAGGAAACGACGTCCATGCCGGGGAGGCTTCCAGCTCCGGCGTGAGCGGATGCTCCGAAAAATCAAACGCCGTGCAGGAGATCCCGTCGCCGTTGCCGCTGTGGGTATCATAGTCGGAAACCTGCGTCCCGCCAGAAAGATCCAGCTGAATCTCCCGGGAAATCTCACTTTGCCGGGAGACGTCCCCACAGGCACTGAGAGGGAACAGAAGGAGCGCGGCAATCCCCGCAGCCAGCAAAATATTTTTCATAAACCGTCCTTCCTTTCATGTGTTTTGAATTGGATGGCAGACTGGGAAAACAGCGGGAAACCGGAGATCTTAGGGGGTTCCGGCGGCCCGCCAGGCAGAGAGGTTCCAGGTCCGCCAGTCGCTGCACTCCGCCCGAGCCTCTTCCCGGCGCTGCGCCAGCAGGGTGCCCAGTGTGGTTTTGCCGTCCATGGTGTATACGGCCATGCTGCCGTCCAGTCGGTTCAGTTGGGCCAGCGTGCCGTAGGAGAGATCCTCCAGCAGATATTCCACGTCCAAAGAGGTCGCCTCCCCGGAGAGGTAGCGCTCCACCTGGTCCCGGGCCACTACCGTGTCCAGCGGGACACAGTTGATGAGAAGCCACCCTGCCAGGGCGATTGGAAAGGCGGCACGGCAGAAGGAGCGGTTCGGGCGCAGGAGTTTCCACAACGCCGCCAGGAGGAAGAGGGCCATCATGCCCATGCCCCAGTAAGTCATGAGCCGCTTGAAGCTCAGGCCATAGACGCTGACATACAGGCTCATCCGCCAGGCGGCGGAGGCCAGCAGGACCAGACTCTCGGCAATCAGCGCCCCGGCCAGCAGGCGGACAGCGCCCCATCCCCGGCCTTGCCGGTGGCAGAAGGTCAGGGCCGCCAGGAGAACACTCAGATTGACAATGGTGACACCCACCATCTGGAAAAAACCGCTGCGGGCCCACTGGGCGTAGGAGATCCCTTTTGCGGCCAGATAGTCCGGGCCGCCGAACAGACCCGCGGACTGCACCAGCAAAAACAGCAGATACAGCACATCCAGCGCCGCCAGCAGGATCACAAATCCCGCGCCGTCCATAAAGAACGTCTTTTCCGGAAAAAGTGCTCCGGGCTGCGCCGGGTGGCGCAGGCGATAGAACAGACTGAAGGCAAAAGGAGTCAGGATCAGGGCCCAGAGGAACTTGGCAAACGTCGTGGTGAAATGGGTCCGGAGGAACGTGCGCAGGTCCGCTGTGGCGGCGGCAAAAAGGGCATCTGCGGAGGCAAGCACCGGGACGAGAATGCACAGCAGCAAAACGGCTGCACCGCAGCCAAGCGCAAAGGACATCGTCCGGTGGGAATCCCGAGCCTTCCCGGTGGGGACCAGAGCGGCAAAAGCTGCACCCACCCCGGAGAACAAGCCGGAAAACCAGCATGCCGTCCGCTCCGACAGCATCCTGGGCCGCCACCAGGGCAGCTGTGTGGAAGCACAGAGCCCGCAGGTGTGGATCGGCACCAGAACCAGCAGTGCCAGAAGATTCCACCACCGCATCCAGGGATTGGACTGGAGAGCGAATGTGGCGGCCAGCACCAGATTTTCCATCAGGAGAACACAGCTCTCCCAGCTGTGAAAGACCCGGCGGCCCAGAGCGGTCAGCAGCAGGAGATACCAGAGAAAAACTGCGGAGGTCAGCCCGATACCCCAAACCGGGGCAAACAGCACGGTGTCCACAGTAAGAAAACACCAGACCAGGGCTCCGCCCAGGAGCAGCCGGTCTTTGCCGGTAATTTCATAGCGTTTTATTACTTTTGGGGCAGGCTTCGCAGCTCCCACCGCAGGTGGGAGCTGATTACAGTCAGACATCAAAAGACCTCCTGTTCAGTTGTACGTGAGATGTGGATGGTTCGGTGCTGTGCCGTGATAGAGAGCAGAGCCTGGGGGCGCAGGGCGTCTTACGCCTTGGGTTCCGGGTCCGGTACATATTCCAGGATATCTCCGGGCTGGCAGTCCAGAGCGGCACAAATGGCCTCCAGGGTGGAAAAACGCACCGCTTTGGCCTTGTTGTTTTTTAAAATGGACAGATTGGCCAGGGTGATGTCCACCTTCTCCGAGAGCTGGGAGAGGGACATTTTCCGCTTTGCCATCATCACATCCAGATTTACGACGATCGCCATGTGCGTTCCTCCTTAAATGGTCAGGTCGTTTTCCACCTTGATTTCCGCTGCCTGGCGGAAGAGTGCGGACATTACCAGACACAAGAGCCCTGCCATGGCGAAGATGGGGACAAAAAGGGCATTGTAGGTCACCAGGGGAAAGAGAGTGTGATAAGTGCAGATGCTGAATATCGTCCGGAGCAGCGCCGCGGCGGAGATGATGAAGGAAGACACGGCAGCACGGCGCAGGGAGACGGCGTTTTCCATGGAGAAAGGCTGCCCCCGGAGAATGGTCCGGAGCACCCGGCGCCCCTGCCAGAGAATGACCGCGGTACACACGCCGGAAAACCAGAGAAACAGCGTCAGCGCGGCAGTGTACGGCTGCTGCCAGACCTGATAATAAGGGGTGTCAAAAAAGAGGGCCAAGCCATCGTTCAGATCATAGGCAAACGTGGACAGAACACCGTTCATATCCAGGTAAAAGCGGTTTTGCACGAGACAGGGCACCAGCGGCAGCGCCAACAGATTGCAGATAAAGGTGGCAAGGACCAGGAGATTGAGTACATGGGCAATTTTCTGTACGGCGGTGTTTGGCATATACAGGCCTCCTTATGATGAAACGCAGACAGTGCATCCAGGCTGTTGGGAAGAGAGACGACGGGACAGTTCCTTCTCTGCTGCCTGCATCATAGCATGGAGCTTATCGAAAGTCAATGATAATTTATTGTTTTTCAATAAATTATAGACTGAAAAAGGGAGGCGGAACTGTCATGAGAAGCGCAGACAGCAGAAAAGCGGACAGCCCCAACGAGCTGTCCGCTTTTCTGTATGATATAGAGAAAGGAGAGGGAAAATGTTGGCATGTTTATCAAGTGTCCTGCTTGATGATGCCATCATACAAGGTCCGGCATGGAAAGTCAACCGCCTTTGGAAATGCTTCACAATTTGTTTACAAGCGTAAAAATTAGGGGATTTTAATTCACAAATCGTTTAAAAAATAGCATATATTTGACATTGACGAAAGCGGCGAAATTTGCTATTATTTAGCGTGCTAATTTTTAGCCGACTAAATAAAATGATGGAGGTGGATTATGCAGCCGGGAAGCGCATTGGGGCCAATGCTGGGGCGCAGCGCGCACTTGGCCCGGGCTCGTCTGGAGGCTCGACTGAGCCGGTACGAAATCACGCCGGTCCAGTCCCATGTCCTGTTGTATCTGTTTCGCTGCGGCGGGCAGGCACTCCAGGGGCGGGTGACGGAGTTTTTGAAGGTGAAGCCCTCCACAGCCAACGGTATTTTGGACCGGATGATGGAAAAGGGGCTTGTGACCCGCACCGTCAGCGGCAGCGACGCCCGCCAGCGGCTAATCACTCTGACCGAGAAAGGCAGAGAGAAGCAGACCCTGTTTGAAAAAGGATTTCAGGAGTCGGAGGCCATGCTGGTCCGAGGCTTTACTCCGCAGGAGACGGAATTGTTCCGGAATCTGCTGGAGCGCATCATTCAAAATCTAGAGGAGGATCGGGAATCATGTTGAAAACTCTTTGGCCGCACGCACGGCCATATTCCAAGTGGATCTGTCTCGGCGTGCTGTGCAGCGCGGCAGAGGCGGTTTTTGAACTGCTGATTCCGTTGGTCATGAGCGATATTGTGGATATCGGCATCGCCAACGGTGATCAGGACTTCATCCTGCGCAAGGGCATCCAGATGGTCATCATGGCCATGGTGTCGCTGTGCTTTGGATTGGGAGGAGCAACTTGCTCATCCATTGCGGGCATGGGATTCGGTGCGAATCTGCGGGCGGCGGAGTATGACCATATTCAGGACTATGCCTTCTCCAACATTGAGAAGTTTTCCACCGCGTCCCTGGTGACCCGCCTGACCAACGATGTCAACAACCTGCAGATGACGCTGATGTTTGCCATGCGCCTGCTGGTCCGCGCTCCGGTGATGCTGGTGGCGGCACTGTTTTTGTCCGTCCGCATCAGCTACCAGCTCAGCAATGTCTTTCTGGTGGCGCTGCCGCTGCTGGTCGTGTCAGTGGCGCTGATCCTCTCCAAAGCCAGCCCCCGGTTCCGGGCCATGCAGGAGAAGACCGATGCCCTGAACCTGGTGGTCCAGGAGAATCTGACGGGCATCCGGGTGGTCAAGTCCTTTGTGCGGGAAGACCATGAGCGGGAAAAATTTGCCAAGCGCAACCTGGATTTGAAGTCCAATGCGGAAAAGGCCTTCGGCATGGTGGTCATCAACATGCCCATCATGATGCTGATCGTCTACGGCACCATCATCGCCGTCATGTGGTTCGGCGGTCAGATGGTGTACGCCGGTTCTTTGGAAGCCGGCAAGCTCATCACATTTTTCACCTACATCACCCAGATCATGATGTCCCTTATGATGGTTTCCATGATCTTCATGATGATGACCCGGTCCATCGCCTGTGCTCGCCGGATTGCCGAGGTACTGCGGGAAAAGCCTGCCATCACCAATGACGAAGCCAAGCTGGATACCGGCGCCGACGGCAGCAAGGTGCCTGCTGAGGTGAAAAACGGCAGCATTGATTTTGACCATGTTTCCTTCAAATATGACCTCACCAGCCCCGAGTGGATTCTGCGGGATATTGATCTGCATATCCGCTCCGGACAGACGGTGGGCATCCTGGGCGGCACCGGCAGCGCCAAGACCACGCTGGTGTCTCTGATTCCCCGGCTCTACGAGGCCACCGAGGGTACCGTGGAGGTGGGCGGCCGTCCTGTGGCGGACTACACCATGGAGCATTTGAGGGACGCGGTGAGCGTGGTGCTGCAGAAGAATACCCTCTTCTCCGGCACCATTCGGGAAAACCTACTCTGGGGCAATCCCGATGCCACGGAGGAACAGCTGTGGGCGGCCTGCCGGGCAGCCTGCGCCGATGAATTTTTGGAGCGGATGCCCGACGGACTGGATACCGATCTGGGCCAGGGCGGTGTCAACGTCTCCGGCGGACAAAAGCAGCGCCTTTGCATCGCACGGGCGATTTTGAAGCAGCCCAAGGTGCTGATTCTGGACGATTCCACCAGTGCGGTGGATACCGCCACAGATGCCAAGATCCGCAAGGCGTTTGCCAATGAACTCAAGGACACCACCAAGATCATCATTGCCCAGCGGGTGACCTCCATCTGTGAGGCGGATCTGATTCTGGTGATGGACGGCGGTCGGATCGTGGCCCAGGGCACCCACGACGAATTGATGAACAACTGTGACATTTACCGCGAGGTCTATCAGTCTCAGCAGGAAGGAGTGAGCATCGGTGGCTGAACAGCGTACGAATCAACCGGCATCCCGGGGACCCGGCGGCGGTCCGGGACGGCATGGATATCAAAAACCCAAGGACCTGCGGGGAACTCTGGGAAAACTGATGCATTATCTGGGACGCTACAAGTCCCTGCTGGCTTTGGTGGTGGTTTTGCTGGTCATCAGCTCCGCCTGTACCGTGGGCGGGTCCTACCTCATCAAGCCTTTGATCAATGATTATATTCTGACCGGCGATTTCCCGGGACTTGCCAAGATGCTGGCATTCATGGCGGCAGTGTATATCGTCGGTGCGGCATGCTCCTTCGGCTATGCCCGTATCATGGTGCATGTGTCCCAGAACACGGTGGCCAAAATCCGTTCCGACCTTTTCGACCGGATGCAGAGCCTGCCGCTGAAGTTTTTCGACACCCACACCCACGGCGAGCTGATGAGCCGCTATACTAATGATATTGATACCATTTCCGAGGCCCTGAACAACAGCTTTGGCAGCCTCATCTCCTGTTCACTGAACTTTGTGGGCACTATCGCCATGATGATTGTCCTGAGCCCTGTGCTGACGGGGATCACCTTTGTCATGCTGGTGGTGATGCTGCTGGTGGTCAAGGTCATCGGCGGGGGCAGCCCCCCGGACTTCGCCCCGCAGCCGGCTGCAGCCCAGCAGCAGTCTGCACTGGGTACTGTGAACGGCTATATCGAGGAGATGATCGAGGGCCAGAAGGTCATCAAGGTTTTCAACCATGAGCCCGCGGCCAAGGAGGGCTTCCGGGAGCGGAACGAGGCCTACCGGCAGGCGGCCACCCGCGCCCAGGCCTATGCCGGCGCCATGATGCCTGCCATGGGCAACCTCTCCTATATCAACTACGCCATCACCTGCTGCGTGGGCGGCATTCTGGCCATCCGCAGCGGCGATCTGGGCGGCCTCGCGGCCTTTTTGCAGTACACCCGGCAGGTCAGCCAGCCCATCACTCAGATCTCTCAGCAGGTCAACACCATTCTCTCCGCTGTGGCCGGCGCCGAGCGGGTCTTTGAGGTCATGGAGGCCCAGCCCGAGGTGGATCAGGGCAAGGTGAAACTGGTTCGAGTCACCGAGGACCGCAGCGGCAATCTGAGCGAGGCATCCTTTGACTCCGGCGAGTGGGCCTGGAAGCAGCCGGACGGCACGCTGATCCCCCTGCGGGGCGATGTGCGGTTCAACCATGTGGTCTTTGGCTATGATGACCGCAAGATCATCCTTCACGATATTTCTCTCTTCGCAAAGCCCGGTCAGAAGATCGCCTTCGTGGGTTCTACCGGTGCCGGCAAGACCACTATCACCAGTCTGATCAACCGCTTCTACGAGATCCAGTCCGGCACCATTACCTATGACGGCATCGACGTGCGGGACATTGAAAAGGATTCCCTGCGTCAGTCTCTGGGTGTGGTGCTGCAGGATACCCACCTTTTCACCGGCACTGTGGCGGACAATATCCGCTACGGGCGGCTGGATGCCACCGACGAGGAGGTCCACGCCGCGGCCCAGCTGGCGGGCGCAGATACCTTCATCCGTCACCTGCCTCACGGCTATGATACCGTGCTCTCCGGTGACGGCGGCAACCTCTCCCAGGGCGAGCGGCAGCTTTTGAATATTGCCCGTGCCGCCTGCGCCAATCCCCCGGTGCTGATTCTGGATGAGGCCACCAGCTCCATTGATACCCGCACGGAAAAGCTCATCGAAAAGGGCATGGACCGCCTGATGGCGGGCCGGACGGTATTCGTCATTGCCCACCGGCTTTCCACGGTGCGCAACGCCAAGGCCATTATGGTTCTGGAGCAGGGCAACATCATCGAGCGGGGTGACCACGACGATCTGATCGCCCAGCACGGTCGTTACTATCAACTCTACACGGGTCAGGCGGAGCTGTCCTGACCGGTTCGGAACAGAAAGGAGTCCTATGGAGCAGCTGAAAAAATTCCGTCTCAGCAACCTGGCCGCCCTGACGGCGGCGGGCATCATCAACGCCATCGGTGTGACCATCTTCCTCTCCCCGGTAAAACTGTACGACAGCGGGATTTCCGGTACCTCCATGCTGCTGGCCCAGGTGACACCGGATTGGCTGACACTGTCCGTCTTTTTGCTGGTGCTGAATATTCCGCTGTTCCTTTACGGACTGAAAAAGCAGGGGGCTCTGTTCACCCTCTATGCCATTTACACCGTGTGCATCTACTCCCTGACGGCGTGGCTCATTACAGATGTGCTGCCGGTGGATGTGAGCTTCGCCTCGCCTCTTGCGGGGCAGGACCTGCTGCTGTGCGCCCTCTTCGGCGGATTGATCTCCGGCGTGGGCAGCGGTATGGCGATCCGGTTCGGCGGCGCCATGGACGGCATTGAGGTCATGGCAGTGATCTTTGCCAAGCGCCTGGGGGTGACGGTGGGCACCTTCGTGATGATCTACAACGTCATCCTCTATATCATCTGCGGGATCGTACTGCAAAACTGGATTTTGCCGCTCTATTCCATCGTTACCTACGGAGCGGCACTCAAGACCGTGGACTTCATCGTGGACGGCCTGGACCGGGCCAAGTGCGCGGTGATCATCACCACCCGTGCCGATGAGGTGTGCAAGGTCCTGACGGATACCTTCGAGTGCGGTGCCACCCGGCTGGAGGCCCGGGGCGGATATTCCAATACCCCGAAGAGCATGATCTATTTTGTGGTCAACCGCTTCCAGGTGACCAAGCTCAAGGACCTGGTCCACGAGGTGGATGAGACCGCCTATATCACCATCAGCGAGGTG
>FR890900.1:0-3359 GCA_000436875.1 Oscillibacter sp. CAG:155
TGCCCCTCCTCCAGCAGCCGCCGCAGCTGGGTCACAAAGGCAAAGAGGCCCCGGTAGCCGCTGCTTTCAAACTGCTCTGCATGCTCGGTCAGGGCGATCAAGTTCTCCCGCCGCTCTGCGCCGCTGTCCATGGCGCCGAAAACGCCCAGGATGTTCAGGGTATTGTACAGGTGCCACAGCAGGTGGTGGACGCTCATATCTCGTCCCGCCAGCCGCAGCTCTGAAAGCGTCTTCAAAAACGCCTTGCAGTCTTCTCCTTCGTCGGAAACCAGCGCATCATAGAAATCTCCCTTGGGGCATCCCGCCCGGATCATCGCCAGCCGGTCCGGCGTGAAGCCGAACAGCGGCGAGCGCAGCACCGCGATCAGCGGCACGTCCTGGCGGGGGTTGTCAATGATCTCCAGAAGACCCATGACCACGCTGATCTCCATGGTGTGGAAAAAGTCCCCGCTCTCCTCAAAGGAACAGGGGATGTCCCGCTCCGCCAGAGCCTGGGCATAGGCCGCCTTCCGGCTGCCAGGGGAGCGCATCAAAATCACAAAGTCCTCCGGCCGGCAGGGGCGCAGCGTCCCGTCCTCGCCGGTAACGGGATACCCCTCGTCCAGCAGCGTCCGAATGCGGCCCGCTACGAACCGGGCTTCCGCCGTCAGCTTCTTCACCGGCCGGTCCTCCTCCCCAGAGCGCTGCCGGGCACAGATCAGGTGAAACTCCGTGTCGCAGTCATGGCGCTCCGGGTAATATTCCGCGCCGAAGTGAAGCGCCTCATCCTCGCCGTAGTCCATCTCCCCCATTTCCTGGGAGAGGATGTTGGAAAAGACGAAGTTGGCAGCGTCCAGGATCTCCCGCCGGGAGCGGAAATTCTTGGAGAGCAGGATCTTTCGCTCCTCGCCGTCGGCGGCCTCCTCATAGGAGCGGAAGCGGTTGTACTTCTCCAGGAAAATGGTGGGGTCTGCCAGGCGGAAGCGATAGATGCTCTGCTTGACGTCGCCCACGGTGAAAATGTTCTGCCCATCCCGGGACACCGCCCGGAAGATGGCATTCTGCACCTCGTTGGTATCCTGATACTCGTCCACCAGGATCTCCTGATACCGGGCCGCCACCTGGGTACCCAGCTCCGTGGGGCCGCCGTCTGGCGCCACCAGCAGCCGCAGGGCCAGGTGCTCCCAGTCGGAGAAGTCCGCGCTGTTGCGCCGCAGCTTTTCCTGGCGGTACTGCTCCGCAAAGGCCTCCGTCAGCTCCAGCAGAGCGATCATGGCCGGTGCCACCGCCCGGAGGTCCTCCATGGCCTCCTCCCCGCTGACATCCAGCAGAGCGTCCATCCGCTTCTTCTCGTCCTTGGCACTCTCCCATACCCGCTTGAGGGCCACCACGGCAGGCTCTTCACTCCGGCCCCGGGGCGTGGTCAGCCGGGGGAACACCACCGCGGCCGCCGCCTGCCGTGCTCCTTCCCAGCTCTCACTTTTGGCCAGGGCGTCAAAGGAGAACGAAGCCGTCAGGAACTTTTCGCCGTAGCCTCGGGAGAGGGCCTCGTCCCCCTCCGTCCGGGCGGCGGCACTGCGCAGCAGTCCCGCCCAATGTCCCGCCTTTCGGTGCAGGCCCGCCAGCAGTTCCCGGGCGTATGCCGTCTCGTCAAAGCTGCCGGTGAGGCCGCTCCAGGCCTCCCGGTTCTCCCGCAGCCACCGCTCCGGGTCCGCATGGCTCTGGAGTTTATCGTACAGCTCCAGCACCAGCTCCGCCAGGGCAGTGTCGTCCCGTCCGGCGCCCAGCGTGTCCGCCAGCTGCTCCCGGCCCGGGTCCAGCTCCTCATAAAATGCCTCCAGCGTCCGCTCCAGCACCCGGGCGCGCAGCAGCTTGGCCTCGCTCTCGTCCAGCACCCGGAAATCCGCCGTCAGGGCGTGGCGCTGTCCCTCCTCCGCCAGGAGGTGGGTGCTCTCCCGCAGCAGTGCCGTGCAGAAGGCGTCCACCGTCTTGATGTCCGCCCGGTATACCCGCAGCATCTGCCGCTTGAGATGCTGGTCCCCCGGCTGCTGGGCCAGACGCTTGGTCAGCTCCGCGGCGATCTTGCCCCGCAGCTCCGCAGCGGCAGCCTTGGTATAGGTGATGATGAGGAAGTCATCCACATTGCAGTGCTCCTCCGTCACATAGCGGAAGAGCCGCTCCACCAGCACTTTGGTCTTGCCGGAGCCGGCGGCGGCAGACACCAGCAGACTGCCGCCCCGGTTCTCCACCACCGCCTGCTGCTGGGGGGTCAGAGTTACTTTTGCCATCTCACTTGTCGCCTCCTTCCTCATCTTCCCGTTCCAGCTCATCCCAGAACTCCTCCGGCTTCACCGGCAGGATATAGCGCAGGTGGTCGCCGTCCCGGCCGTCCTGGAAATGGCAGGCCGGTGCCCAGTCGCAGTACTGGCAGTAGCTGTCCTCTTCGCTGTGGCAGCAGGGGTCCGCGTCGATGTTGCCCTGCCGGACTTCCCGGCCGATCTGCCGCACCAGTTTGTCCACATACCGCCCCAGCTTTCCCAGTCGGGCCGCCGAGGCGATGGAGCCGGAGATGCTGCCGTCCTTCCCCACCCGCACCGGCAGGAAATGGGGCTCCTGCAGTGACTCGTGCTCCATGGCCTGGAGCACCTCCGGGTCCGAGAGCAGCAGGCCGGACCGGCGCAGCTGCTTTTCCCGCTCCCGCCGCAGCTTTTCCGGCGGGATGTTCCGCTCTGCCGAGAGGATCTCATCCCGGGCGGGCAGATACAGCACGCCCGCCGGTTCGATCTCGTGGCCGAAATGCTGCGCCCCCTCTTTTTGCAGGGCGAAGAGGTAGAGCAGCATCTGGATATCCAGTCCCATCCGCACCGCCGCCAGGTCAAAGGACTTGCGGCCGGATTTGTAATCCACCACCCGCAGATAGAGCTTTCCGTCCTTGACCCAGCCGTCCACCCGGTCCACTTTGCCGCCGATCCGCAGCTGGGCATCCGGCTCCGACACCACCACCGCCGGCAGCGTACCGCCGTCGCCGAAGCTCAGCTCAAATTCCAGCGGCACGAAATCTGAGTGGCGCATCTCCTCCGCCACCTGTTCCACCACCGCCCAGGCGGTATTCCGCAGCCGTGCAAAGAGATATTTGAACCGGGCGCCCCGGCCCTGGAAATTCCGCAGCTCCTGCTCCATATACCGCCGGATATAGTAGGTGGTCAGCTCCCGCAGCTCCGTCTCCTCCACCTGGGCAAAGCCACCACGCTTGAGCACATCCGCGGTCACATGCTCCAGAAGGTAGTGGAGGAAGGTTCCAACCTGGGGCGCGTCGAAGGCAGCGGGCTGCCGGGGCTTTGCCCGGAGGCCGTATTCCATGAAATAGGCGAAGTGGCAGG
>FR890900.1:3497-5878 GCA_000436875.1 Oscillibacter sp. CAG:155
GCAGAAAGGCGGGGCGCAAACTCGGGCGGGGCGGCAAAATCCCGCCACAGCGGCCCCTCGGGTTCCTGGCCCGCGGTCTCCAGTGCCGGCTGCACAGCTGTTAAGCGATAGCCCTTGTCAGTGTCTTCCCGCTCCACCCGCAGCCCGGGAAACAGGCCCAGCAGCCGCTCCACCACAAAGGCCGGCCGCAGTTCGGCGCCGCTGACGTCCGTCACCGGCCAGCTGACGGTGAGTCTCTCGGTGGGCTGGGTCAGGGCAGCGTAGAGATTTTGCAGCTCAATGGCCATCTGATCCATACCGCTGGGAGCCAGCTGGATGCCGTGAAGCGCCAGAGCGTCCCGGTCATCGTCGTTGAGGATGCCGCCGCTCTGCCCCACGCCGGGCAGCACATGGTCATTGGCGCCCAGCAAAAAGAGATACCGGGTAGCGTGGCGGTCGTTGCGGGTGATCTCCGTGACGCTGACCTGATCCAGAGAGACGGGGATGGTGCCCACGCTGTACTGGGTCAGCACCTGCCGCAGCAGCCGGGTGAACTCGTCCAGCTCCATGGACTCGTCCCCAAGGATCTCCACGAACTGATCCAGCACGCCGCAGAGGATCTCCCACAGCTGAGCCGTCTCCTCCGCATCCTGGAGCCGGCCAGCCGCCGCCTGCTCCTCCATCTGTTTTTCCAGCGCGGCCTGAAGCCCCAGCGTCTCCAAAAACGTGTAAAGGCTGTTTACTTTCTCCCCAGCTGTTTTCCCAGCTTTCAGATCTTCCGCAAGTGTCAGCAGCGGCAATCGGACCCGGCGGCGGAGGGCATTGATCTCCGCCAGCTGTTTCTGCCGTGCCTCGTTCCAGGGTGCGCCGTAGCCGTCCGGATTCTCCGTCCAGTCCGTATCCCGCAGCCACATGGTGCCGTGGACTTCCCATTTGAGCACGTAGTTTTCCAGCAGATCGCACTCCTCCGGTGTCAGTCCGGCCAGACCGGTCTTGAGCCAGCGGAACATATCCTCGTACTCATAGCCGTTGCCCACCGCATCCAGCACGCCGGTCAGCAGGCTCAGGGCGGGTTTTTCCAAAATATCACTGCGGCGGCTCAGATAGGCCGGGATGCCGTATCGCTGGAATACCGCCTCGATCACCCCTTCGTAATCCGCCATATTCCGGGCGGCCACTATGATCTCCCGATACCGGCACACACCCGACGCCGTCAGTCGGCGGATCTCCGCCGCCGTCTGCTCCACCTCGGAAAAGACGGTGTCCGCCTCCAGCAGACGGATGGCACCGCTCTCTCCCTCATAGGGCAGGTTCTCTCCAAAAAAGCAGCGCTCCAGATGGCCCAGTGCGGTCCGGTCCTCTGCTGTGAAGTGCTGTATCTTTACAGGTATGCGTTCCTGCTCCGCCAGACGGCGAAGCTGCTCCAATGTCCGCTCCGTAGTGGCGAAGATCTCCTCGCGGCTGTTCTCCTCCCCCAGCAGCGTCACTGTGACAGATCGTGCCTGCCGTAGCAGGATGGACAGCACCCGCCGCTCCTGAGCATTGAAATAGGTGAAGCCGTCCAGAAAGACGTCCTTTCCCAGAACATACCGGGACTCCTCCAGATGGTCGCACAGCTTGCTCATCCGGTCCCGGGCATCCAGGCCGGGCCGGTGCAGCCGGGCCTCATAGGCGCCGTAGAGCAGACTCAGGTCCAGCAGCTTGTCCCGGGTGGCCCCCTCCATTTCCCGTGCTCGGGCGTCCAGCATCTGGGGGGAGACTTCATAACAGTGCAGCTCGTCGATCAGATCCAGCAGCTGCTGCAAAAAGGCCGCCTTCTGAGAGGGGCGACGGTATACCGTCAGCATGGGCGAGACCTCCGAGAGGGCCTTTTGCAGCGTCAGCAGCTTTCCCCCTGCATCCAACGTCACCTCGGCCGCCCCGCCGGTAATAGCCAGCACCCGGTCCCCCAGCCGCCGGAAGCTGAGCACTTCCGCGTGGCGGCTGGCGGTGTCCCCGCAGACCCGGCACAGATCCACCTCCGCCTGGTGGGAGGCGTGCTCCGGCACCAGCAGGATCTGGCGGCTGTCGTCCCCCAGTGCCCGGATCTTCTCCAGGACCGCCTGTGATTTGCCTGTTTTGGACCGGCCGATGAAAATGTGCAGCATGGCGCGCCTCCTTCTGAGCGATTGGTTTTCCTGGCTATCTTATCACATCCGCCGCCGGTTGAATACCCCCGGGTTTTCTCTGGAGCCGGTTTGCCTCACAGAGAACATTTGCCCAAATCCCGCCGGAAATTTGTTGTTTGCCCTTGCCCCGGAGGAATAATAGATTTATGATAGGGATGCGCGACTTTACATTTGACGCCTTGCGGCGAAGGAGGAATGGAGCATGCAGATCTGCGGTCTGCAGCGGCTGGCAAT
>FR890900.1:5913-9966 GCA_000436875.1 Oscillibacter sp. CAG:155
CCGGAAAACCTGGCCGCCCCCGTGTTTACAGGCGGCTGCAATCTGCGCTGCCATTTTTGCCACAACGCTCCGCTGGTGACACATCTGGAGGAAGCGGAGCACTATTCCGAGGAGGAGGTTTTGGACTTTCTCCGTCAGCGGCAGGGTCTTTTGGACGGTGTGGTCCTCTCCGGCGGGGAGCCTCTGCTCCACAACGATGCCGCCGCGTTTTTGCGGAAGGTCCGGGCATTGGGCTATGCCGTCAAGCTGGATACCAACGGCTGTTTCCCCGATGCCCTGGCCGCCCTGCTGGAGGAGGACCTTCTGGACTATGTGGCCATGGACATCAAAAACCGGCCGGAAAAATACCCCATGACCGTGGGCGTTTCGGACTTTGATCCCGCGCCGGTACGGGAGAGTGTGCGACTGCTGACCCGGTCCGGTGTGGACTATGAGTTCCGCACCACCGCCGTCCGGGAGTTCCACACAGAAGAGGATTTTCTCGCCATCGGTCAGTGGCTGGAAGGGGCCCCCCGATATTTCATCCAGAATTTTGTGGACTCCGGCAACCTGGTGGGCACCGGCTGCCACGGCTTCTCCCCCCAGGAATTGCAGGCCTTTGCGGCCTTGGTCCGGCCGTTTTTCGGCTCTGTGGACGTGCGGGGGATTTAACTAAATCTAGTTTTAATTCAGCGTTTTTTACGAAATATTACACAATATCTTGTGTTCTCTCTCCTTGACTTCCCCTCGGGATGTTGCTACAATGGAACCCACAGGGCGCCTCAGGCGCCCGTCTGTTTCAATACCAAACCGACTTCGGCCGGGAATACGAAAGAGGAAGCGGGAGATATATGTATCAGGTTGTCAAGCGGGACGGCAAGATCGTGGAGTTCAATCTCTCCAAGATCAGCACCGCCATCACCAAGGCCTTCGAGGCCACTCACAAGGAGTACAATCCCGACATCATCGACCTTCTGGCATTGAAGGTCACTGCCGATTACCAGGACAAGATTCGGGACGGGCGGATCACCGTGGAGCAGATCCAGGACAGCGTGGAGGATATCCTCAGCAAGGCAGGCTATGCCGATGTTGCCAAGGCCTATATCCTCTACCGCAAGCAGCGGGAGAAGATCCGCAATCTGGGCTCCACGCTGCTGGACTATAAAGCTCTGGTGGACAACTACCTCCAGATCAATGACTGGCGCGTCAAGGAGAACTCCACCGTCACCTACTCCGTGGGCGGACTGATCCTCTCCAACTCCGGCGCCATCACCGCCAACTACTGGCTCAGTGAGATCTATGACGAGGAGATCGCCCAAGCCCACCGGGACGGCGATATCCACCTCCATGACCTCTCCATGCTCACCGGCTACTGCGCCGGCTGGAGCCTCAAGCAGCTCATCCAGCAGGGGCTGGGCATCCCCGGGAAGATCAACTCCTCCCCGGCCAGCCACCTCTCCACCCTCTGCAACCAGATGGTGAACTTCCTGGGCATCATGCAGAATGAGTGGGCCGGTGCTCAGGCATTCTCCTCCTTTGACACCTATCTTGCCCCCTTTGTCAAGACGGACCACCTGACCCAGAAAGAGGTCAAGCAGTGCATCCAGTCCTTCGTCTTCGGCGTGAACACCCCCTCCCGCTGGGGCACCCAGGCGCCGTTCTCCAACATCACGCTGGACTGGACCGTGCCCAAGGATCTGGAGAACCTGCCCGCCATCGTAGGCGGCAAGGAGCAGGATTTCACCTACGGCGACTGCAAGAAGGAAATGGACATGGTGAACAAGGCGTTCATCGAGATCATGACCGAGGGCGACGCCAACGGCCGGGGCTTCCAGTACCCCATCCCCACCTACTCCATCACCAAGGACTTCGACTGGTCCGACACGGAGAACAACCGCCTGCTCTTTGAGATGACCGCCAAGTACGGCACGCCCTACTTCTCCAACTACATCAACTCCGATATGGAGCCCAGCGACGTGCGCTCCATGTGCTGCCGGCTGCGGCTGGATCTGCGGGAACTGCGCAAGAAGTCCGGCGGCTACTTCGGCTCCGGCGAATCCACCGGCTCCGTGGGCGTGGTCACCATCAATCTGCCCCGGATCGCCTACCTCTCCAAGACGCCGGAAGAATTCTACCAGCGGCTGGACCACATCATGGACATCGCCGCCCGGAGCCTCAAGACCAAGCGCACCGTCATCACCCGGCTGATGGATGCAGGTCTCTATCCCTATACCAAGTACTATCTGGGCACCTTTGAAAACCACTTCTCCACCATCGGCCTCATCGGCATGAATGAGGTGGGCCTCAACGCCAAGTGGCTGCGCAAGGATCTGACCCATCCCGAGACCCAGGCCTTTGCCAAGGACGTCCTCAACCACATGCGGGAGCGCCTGTCCGACTACCAGGAGCTCTATGGCGACCTCTACAACCTTGAGGCCACCCCCGCCGAGTCCACCACTTACCGTCTGGCCAAGCACGACGTGGAGAAGTACCCCGACATCATCACCGCCGCCAAGCACCCCGGGGACACCCCGTACTACACCAACTCCTCTCACCTGCCTGTGGGCTACACCACCGACATCTTCGATGCTCTGGCCATCCAGGACGATCTCCAGACCCTCTACACTTCCGGCACCGTGTTCCACGCCTTCCTGGGTGAGAAGCTGCCGGACTGGAAGGCGGCCGCCAATCTGGTGCGCAAGATCGCGGAGAATTTCAAGCTGCCCTACTACACCATCTCCCCCACCTATTCCATCTGCCCTGAACACGGCTATATCTCCGGCGAGCACTTCACCTGCCCCACCTGCGGCAAGACGTGCGAGGTGTGGAGCCGCATCACCGGTTACTACCGCCCCGTCCAGAACTGGAACGACGGCAAGGTACAGGAGTTCAAAGACCGCAAGCTCTACGATGTGGAGAGCTCCCGGCTGGAGGGCCGCCGCCTGTGCGACCGGGAAACCGCTGAGACCGCGCCGGTGAAAACCGACGCCGCCCCCGCCCCTGCTGCCTCCGACGAGACGGAGCTGCTGCTCTTCACCACCAAGACCTGTCCCAACTGCAAGATCGCCAAAAATGAGCTGGAAAAGGCCGGTATTGCCTACCAGACCATGGACGTCAGCGAGCATTTGGACCTGGTGAACCGGTACGGCATCCAGCAGGCCCCCACCCTGATCGTCCGTCACGGCGACCAGGTGGAAAAACTGGTGAACGCCTCCGTCATCAAGAAGTTCGCCGCAGATATCCGGTAACCACGCACTTCAGAAAACAGGAAAACGTGAACGGAGGACGAAAGGTCCTCCGTTCACGTTTTCGGAAATGGATGGAATGTATGAGCCAACACTATGACCTTATCATCGTGGGCGGCGGCCCCGCCGGACTCACCGCCGCCATTTACGCCCGCCGGGCAGGCCGGAGCGTATTGCTGCTGGAAAAAGAGAGTTTCGGCGGACAGATCGCCACCGCCCCCAAGGTGGAGAACTTCCCCGGCTTTTCCGCCATCTCCGGCGCCGAGCTGGCGGACCGGATGTACACCCAGGCAGAGGACTTAGGTGCCTGTATCGAGCTGGAGGAGGTTCTCTCCGTCCAGCCCGGCCCGGAGATCACCGTCACCACCGACTACGGCGTTCACACCTGCACGGCGCTGATCCTGGCCACCGGCATGAAGCGCCGGACCCTGGGCCTGCCCGGCGAGGAGCGTCTTTCCGGCGTGTCCTATTGTGCCGTGTGTGACGGCGCCTTTTACGCCGGGCGGGACGTGGCCGTGGTGGGCGGCGGCAGTGCCGCCCTGCAGGACGCGCTGTTTCTGGCGGACACCTGCCGAAAAGTCACCGTCATCCACCGCCGGTCCCAGTTCCGGGGTGATCCGGTGCTGGAGGAGGCTCTGCGCGCCCGGGCTAACGTGGATGTGGTTTTGGACACGGTGGTCACCGGTCTGCGGGAAAGCGGCGGGGCCCTCACCGGGGTATGCCTGCAGAGCACCGTTACCGGGGAAACCCGGGAGCTTGCGGTGGACGGTCTTTTCGAGGCAGTGGCCCAGCTGCCCCAGAAAAAGCTGGCCCAGTCGCTGCTGACACT
>FR890901.1 GCA_000436875.1 Oscillibacter sp. CAG:155
CGGCGGGGTTCTTGTCCGTCACGCCGGGGCGGGCCTTGAGCAGCTCCCCGCACCGGGTCAGGCCGAAGATCTCCTCAAAGCGGCGGCGGAACTCCTTGGCCTTGGCGTAGATCCGCATCTTGCCCTCCTTGTCGTTGGCCTCGGTCTGGGGGTACAGCAGGCTCAGCACCAGCACGCCGCCGCTGACGGCGCCGCAGAGCTCGGCGTGACTGCCGCCCACACCGCCGCCGAAGCCGCCGGTCATGGCCATGAGCTGCTCTCGGGTCAACCCCGTCAGGTCCTCGAACGCGCCCACCACAGACTGGGCGCAGTTGAATCCGGCTTTGTGATACTCATAGGCAATTGCACAGCGATCCATTGGTAATTCCTCCAAATTTCTTTTGTAATTCAATGTGTATATAGTTTTTTTGCTTTACAGCTTTTTCGACAGCTCCACCAGCTTGCGCAGCCGGTGGTTCAGACAGGACTTGGTCACAGGCGGGTCAAATTCCTCCGCCAGCTCCGAAAGGGTCAGCTCGGGATTGGCCTGACGCAGCGACGCCGTCAGCTGCAGCTTGTCCGGCAGTGTCTCCAGCACGCCCGCCTCCTCCAGCCGCCGGATGGCCTCCAGCTGCTCCTGGGCCGCCTCCACTGCCTTGTCCAGATTGGCGCTGTCGCAGTTGAGGCGGCGGTTGACGCTGTTGCGGAGGTCCTTCTCCATCTTCGCGGACATCACCTTCATGGCCGACACCGGCGCGCCGATGAGGGTGAGAAAGTCCTCGATCTGGTCGCTTTGCTTGAAGTAAGTGATGAAGCTGCCGTTGCGGCTGACGCTCTTGGGCGGGAAGTGGTCTTCCCGAAGCAGCGCTTCCAGCTCCCGGCTGGCCTGGAGATGGGAAGTTGCCAGCTCTAGGTGGTAGCGTTTGAGAGGGTCGGTGATGCTGCCGCCGGCAAAGAACACCCCCCTCAGAAACGATGCCCGGCAGCAGGCATCCTCCAGCAGGCCGAAGTTGATATGCAGCACCAGATTCTGCCGGGGATCGTATCCCAGCAGATTGATGATGTGGTCCAGCTTCTTGCGCTCCGTGATCTGGAAGACCTGCTTGCCCGGCTGGTCCGGTTCCGGCTGCCGGTCAAAGCGCAGGTTGAACGCCCGGTGAAACAGCCGGGGCAGCCGGGCTGGCAGATTGGGATTTTCCGTAATGATGCGCACCTCCGTGGAACTGAAGGTGTTGCAATAGAGCAAAACGCCGTAGGCCTCCGCCCGGGCGCAGCAGAGCTTTTGCACCGGCAGGCGGCACAGTTCGTTTTTTGCTTCAAAGGAAAAGGACATCAGGGGATTCCTCCATCATTGGTTCAGGGCGCTCCCCGGGGAGAATACGCCGTTTTCGATCTTGTCCGGCTTCTCACGTGTCCTCTTCCACCCGGTAGGTATCCTCCCGGAAGTCGAAGCGGTCCCCGGCGATGCGGACGCTGCGCTCGGCATGGAGCAAAATCAGCTCCCGGGCCAGATGGCCGGGATGGTGGCGAACAAAGCCGTTCTCCACCGTGGCCACCGGGCGGTTGACGATCTCCACTCCCAGCCGGGCGCACTCCTCCCAGTCGCAGCGGATCAGCTCCGCCCCCTCCTGGGCATACCGGGCGGCCACCCCCTTGGGGATGGGCGAGGAGTTGGTCAGGCACAGGTCGAAGAGGCCCGGCACCGAGTGTTTGAACAGCGCCGCGATATGGTCGGAGACGGTGTAGCCCTCTGTCTCCCCCTCCTGGGTCATGACGTTGCAGACATACACCTTCAGCGCGTCGGAGGACTGGATGGCCTCCACGATCCCCCCCACCAGGAGATTGGGGATGATGCTGGTGTAAAGGCTTCCGGGGCCCAGGACAATCATATCCGCGTCCCGGATGGCTGCCGTGGCCGCCGGAAGGGCCTGGGGGTGCTCCGGGATCAGCCGCACCTGGCGGATGCGGCAGTCCTCTCTCTTTTTGCAGTAGAAGATCTTGGACTCCCCCACCACGCTGGCGCCGTTTTCAAACTCCGCCTCCAGCTGTACGTCCGCCGTGGTCACCGGCAGCACCCGACCGGTGATGGCCAGGACTTCGCTCATGCGGCTCACCGCCACATCAAAGGAGGGGGAAATTCCGTTGAGGGCCGCCAGGAACAGATTGCCGAAGCACTGCCCCGCCAGGGCCCCCTCCGTGAACCGGTAGTGCAGCAGCTCCCGCATCACCGGCTCCGTATTGGCCAGCGCCTCCATACAGTTGCGGATGTCGCCGGGGGGCGGCATCCCCAGGTCCTGCCGCAGCATCCCGGACCCGCCGCCGTCGTCCGCCACGGTGACCACGGCAGTCAGATTTTCCGTATACTGCTTGAGACCCCGCAGCATGTTGGAAAGGCCGTGGCCGCCGCCGATGACGGTGATCCGGGGGCCGTGGGCTCTGGGCAGCCGGTAGGACGGCCGTTGTTTTTTCATGGCCGCCTCCTCAAACGCCCCGGGCCATGTCCCGGTGATTCTCCGTCACCGGATAGCCCTGCTGATGGATGAATTCCGTCAGGGCGTGGGTTACCGCCACGGAGCGGTGATGCCCGCCGGTGCAACCCACGGCGATGGTCAGGGAGGTCTTGCCCTCCTCGGCGTACAGCGGCAGCACGAAGGTCAGCAGGTCCTCCAGCCGCTTCATGAAATCCTGGGTCTGCTGGAATTTGAACACGTATTCGTATACATCCCGGTCCAGCCCCGTCTTGGGCCGGAGGGTCTCGATGTAATAGGGGTTGGGCAGGAACCGCACGTCCAGCACCAGATCCGCCTCCATGGGCAGGCCGTACTTGAAGCCGAAGGAGGTGACATTCACCGTCATGCCGGCCTTCTCTCCCCCGGTGCCGAAGAGGTGCAGCAGCTCGCCCCGCAGCTGGGCGGTGGAGAGCCGGGAAGTATCCACCACGTAGTCCGCCCGGTCCTTCACCGGCTGCATCAGCGCCCGCTCCTGGCGCACGGCCTCCTCCAGGGAGTCCGCCCCATCCCGCAGGGGATGGCGGCGGCGGGTCTCCTTGTAGCGCTTGATGATCGTCTCCGGCGAGGCCTCCAGAAACAGCATCCGGCACCGGCAGTCCATGGCCTTGAGCTTATCCAGCACCTCGAAAAACTCCGCGAAGGAGTTGGCCGTCCGCACGTCGTACACCAGCGCCACCCGGTCGTAACGGCCGTTGCTGACGGTGCAGAACTCCGCAAATTTCAAAATCATCGCCGCGGGCATATTGTCCACGATATAAAAGCCCATGTCCTCCAAAAAGGAGGCCGCCTTGCTCTTCCCCGCTCCGGACAGACCGGAGATGATCAGGATTTCCATGCAAATGCCCCTTTCGCTCACGCTTCCACGATGCGGACCTCCGGCTCCAGCCGGACGCCGGTTTCCGCGTATACCCGCTGCTGCACCTGACGCATCAGCTCCGTCACGTCATCAAAGGTGGCGCCGCCCCGGTTGATGACAAAGCCCGCATGCTTCTCGCTGACCTGGGCGCCCCCCACCGTAAGACCCTTGAGGCCGCACTGGTCGATGAGGGTCCCGGCGAAGTGGCCCACCGGCCGCTTGAAGGTGCTGCCGGCGCTGGGGAACTCCAGGGGCTGGCTGGCTTTGCGGCGGGCCATGAAGTCCTGCATCCGGCCCCGGATCTCCTCCGGGTCCCCCGGCGTCAGCGCCACGGCGGCCCGAAGCACCACGGCGTCGGGATGGTCGGAAAAGAGGCTGTGGCGGTAGCCAAAGTCCAGCTCCTCCGCCGTCAGCGTGCGGATGCCCTCCTCCGGGAACAGGGCCGTCACCGAGGTAATCACCTGCTTCATCTCTCCGCCGTAGGCACCGGCGTTCATGCACACGGCGCCGCCCAGCGTGCCGGGGATGCCGTGGGCGAATTCCAGCCCGGCAAGGCCCTCCCGGCAGGCAAAGTCCGCAAGACGCGCCAGCGGTACGCCGGCCTCCGCCGTCAGGACGTTCCCCTCTGAGCGCTCCATCTGCCGCAGCCCGGTGGTGTCGATCACCAGCCGGTCCAGCTCTCGCCCCCCAGCCGGTCCAGTCCCCGGTCGGAGACCAGCAGATTCGTGCCGTTGCCCACGATCAGGGGCGTGGTCCCCGCCTCCTGTGCAAAGCTCATCAGCAGCACCAGCTGCTCGC
>FR890902.1 GCA_000436875.1 Oscillibacter sp. CAG:155
TTACTTTCTTACGAGCACCCGTCTAAAGCCGGGGCCGCTTTTTCAAATCACTCAGTCGTAAAGCTCGTCATCCGCGTAATCATCATACTCAGAGCCGAATCTCTGGGTCAGGCGCTTTTTCATTCCGCAGCAGCCCACACTGAGATCGTGCCAGCCGCCGATCAGCAGGCAGACAAACGCAGCGAAAGCCAGACTGGCGCCAACGATCTTCATGACCATGCGTGCAGTTTTGCTCATAGCAGGTTCCTCCTCATTTCGGGCAAGTTTCCCGGATGCTTGTACTTATGATACACCGTTCCCCCGGATTTTACAACTCTTTTTCCGCTGTGCTTCCCGGCGGTGCAGATCAGAACGGGAGTTTTTCACCGCTCAGCCAGCGAGATGGAACTGCAAAATTTTTTTCAACATTTTTTGTTGAAAACTGCCTTTGCAAAATTTGTCGGATTTTCATATAACAAAAGTACAACATGTAGCTTGCATGCGTAATTCCGGTTGCGTGCGGCTGCACGTTTTATTTTTGAGATTGGAAAGGAAGATCAATCCATGAAGCGCATCAAAGCAGCCTGTATCTGCCAAACGCTCCACTTTATGCTCAAAGAAGGCGTGGACCATGGGTACGCCGTGTCTCTGGTAAAGCAGGAAGTGGAGCAGTACAAGCGGGGAATGGACCGCAGCCGCACCCAGTACAAAATCGTGGAAGAGACGGAGCAGCCAGACGGTTCCATCCTGCTCGTCATCAAGAAGCAATACAATTCCAGCCCGGTGGGCAGTTATCTGGACTGAGCCGTAAAATAAAGCGTGCAGCCTGCGGCGCAAATCCAGCAGCCGCAGTTCTGCACGCTTTTTTCAGGTGGGAAACAACTTTTGCATATCTATAAAAAGAGGCGGCATCTGCCGCCTCTTTTCGTTTTTTCAGGGCGTTTCCGTCCCGTGGTCCCGGGACAGCAGCACCACGCTCTCCACATGCCGGGTGCCGGGGAACATATCCACGGCGCAGGCCCGGACGGCCGTATACCCCACCTGGGCAAAACGCTTCACGTCTCGTCCCAGCGTAGCAGGGTCGCAGGAGACATATACCACCCGCTCCGGTCCCATGGCCGCCACGGAATCGATGACCTCCGGCGCAAGCCCCTTCCGGGGCGGGTCCACCGTGACCACATCCGGACGCAATCCCTCGGCCTCCAGTTTGGCCGACACATCGGAGGCATCACCGCAGAAAAACTCCGCATTTTCCACGCCGTTGCGCGCTGCGTTCTCCCGGGCATCCCGGATGGCAGGCGCGACGATTTCCGCGCCGATGGCCCGACCTGCCTTGGCCGCCAGGCACAGCGTGATGGTGCCGGTACCGCAGTAGAGGTCCAGCACCGTCTCCCGCCCGGTGAGGCCGGCATACTCCAGAGCTTTGCCATAGAGCACCTCCGCCTGATCCCGGTTCACCTGATAGAACGAGGGCACCGACAGCTTGAAGGTGAGGCCGCACAGGGTATCCATCAAAAAGTCCTGGCCCCAGATGGTGCGGTACTTCTCCCCCAGGATCACATTGCCCCGGCGGGTGTTGGTGTTGAGCACCACGCCCACCGTCCGGGGCGCAGCGGAGCGGACCAACGCTGCCAGTTCCGGCTCTCGGGGGACCTGCCGTCCGTTTGCCACCACGCAGCAAAGGCTCTCCCCCGCCCGGTTCACCCGGACATACACATGGCGGATCAATCCCTTTCCGGTGGTCTCGTCATAGGCCGGGATCTTGTACCGCTTCATCCAGGACGCCACTGCCTGAGCCGTCTTGTCGGAGAGCTCCGACTGGATCAGGCATCGCTCAATGGGCACCACCCGGTGGCTCCGGGCCTGGAAAAAGCCGATGGACCCGTCCGCCCCCACGGGGTACTGGCTCTTGTTGCGGTAGTGGGTGGGGTTCTTCGCCCCCAGTATCTCCTCCACCTGGAGGTCCGTCCCGCCGATGCGGGTCAGGGCATCCTGGACCCGCTGCCGCTTGGCCCACAGCTCCTCCGTATAAGTCAGGTGCTGGAAGTCGCAGCCGCCGCACCGGCCGTAATAGGGGCACTCCGGCTCCGCCCGTTCCGGCGAGGGATGGTGGATCTTCACGATCTCCCCCGCCGCCGCGGTTTTCATGACTTTGGTGATTCTCAGATCCACGGTCTCCCCCCGGACCGCCCGGGGAACAAAGACCACGGCCCCGTCCAGGCGGACGATGCCCAGGCCCTCGCTGGAGTATCCCTCCACAGTGCCGGTGTACACGCCGCCTTCTTTTAGTTTCTCCATCCCGGTGCTCCTTAATGCTCGTTTTTGCGGTCCGTCCATTCATCCGGAACTTCCCGGATTCGGTCCGCTGATGAAACAGTCCCAAAAATCCAAACGGTGCTTTTCTTTGATGGCAGGCCCCCGACGATCCTACTCAGACGCCAGGATCCGTTTTCCGTGGGGATATGGAGGCGGAGTTCCGCTCCGTTCCCCGCCGGGCCCCGCGTCGATCAATCCGACGCCTCTTCTCCAAACTCCGCAAACAATCCCGTCTCTTCCGACAGCGGGATCAGTCCCAGCAAGCGGTACTCCAGCCGCGCCTGCCACGCCCCGGCGTCCTCCGGCAGAGGCTCTTCAAAGAGCACCAGCGCCGAGAGGTTGGGGCTGAAGGTAGAAAAGGATGCCGGCAGCTCCACCAGCTCCGCCCCATGTCCCGCATAGTCCGTCAGAAGGGTCTCCCGGCTCTCCCGGAAGCCCGCGCCGGGCATCACATTGCTCTTCTCCTGGTCATAGATGATCCGCACGGGCTGCTGTTGGAGCGGCAGTCCGTCGGTGCCGTAAACCACGATGTCCCGCACCGTGTAGGGCAGCGTCCAGGAAAGGGGTCCCTCGTTGTGCCAGCCGATGTTCAGTCCGGCCAGCAGGCAGCCGTCTCCCTCCGCCGCCAGGGCGTTGAATTCCGCTACCCCCTCCGCCGTATAGCCGGAGGGACCCCACACCTCCATTTGAGGCCGGGTATAGACTGCCCCTGCCAGCGCCAGTACCAGCACTGCCAGGAGTCCCGCCAGAATCCGCGTGCGCTGCCGCTTCATGGGACACCTCCCTCACTCGTCCCACTTTTCCAGAACCTTCCGCAGCTGATCGGCGAATTTCGCCAGAGACTTGTTGTCCCGGCCCTTGGCCCGCTTGATGGCCTCCACCACCATCTGGCCCACGGCCACCAGGCGCTCGTAGGCCGCGGTGGACTTGGGCTGGCCATCGAAGGACTTGATCTTCCGCTCCGGCAGATACCCCGGCGCCACCTGAGTGTTGGTGATAAGGTCGTAGACTTCCGTATACTGAGGGGCGTGGGCCTCGAATCCCATTCCCTGGATGGTCTGGGCGAAGAAGGGCGCCACCTCCCGGTCGCCGTGGACCACAAAGACGTGCTGGGGCTTGGGGTCCTGGAAATCTGCGATCCAGTTGAGCAGATGATCCCGGTCAGCGTGGGAGGAAAGGCCCTGGAAGTTCACGATCTGGGCGTTGACGGCGATTTCCTCGCCGAAGAGCTTGACGCTCTTGGCGCCGTCCAGCAGGTGCCGGCCCAGCGTCCCCTCCCCCTGGAAGCCAACGAACACCACGGTACACTCCGGCCGCCAGAGGTTGTGCTTGAGGTGATGGCGAATCCGGCCCGCATCGCACATGCCAGAAGCGGAGATAATGACCTTGGGGGTGCGGTCCTCGTTCAGGGCCTTGGATTCCTCGCTGGTCTCCGTCATCCGGAGGTTGGTGAAGTTGAACATATGGGTGCCGTCCTTCACCAGCTTCATGGCATCGTCGTCCAGATAGCCGTGGAGGTCTCCGGTGAAAATGGTGGTGGCCCGCTTGGCAAGGGGCGAGTCGATATACACCGGGAAATCCGGGTTGGATTGGACCATATGGGCGTCCTTGATCTCCCGGATGAAGTACAAGAGCTCCTGGGTACGGCCCACGGCAAAGGAAGGGATGATCACATTGCCGCCTCTGGCCATGGTCTCATCGATGATCTTTGCAAGATCGTCGGTGTAGCTCCAGACCTCCGTGTGGTTGCGGTCGCCGTAGGTGGACTCCATCACCACGTAATCGGCACCCTGGAAATGGACCGGGTCCCGGATGATGGGCTGCTTGATGTTGCCCAGGTCGCCGGAAAAGACGATGCGCTTTTTCACGCCGTTCTCCGTCAGGTCCATGGCGATGCACGCCGACCCCAGCAGATGGCCCGCGTCCACAAATTCCACTTCCACCCCTTCGCACAGGTCGATGACCTGTCCGTACTCGCAGGTGGTCATGAACTCCCGCACCCGCTGGGCATCCTCAATGGTATAGAGCGGGTCCACATGAGGGGCGCCGGACCGCTCGCCCTTGCGGTTTTTCCACTCGGCATCCTGCTCCTGGATATGGGCAGAGTCCAGCAACATGATATCCAGCAGCTCAGCGGTGAGCCGCGTGGTGAGAATCTTCCCCTGGAAGCCCTGCTTGATGAGCATGGGAATCCGGCCGGAGTGGTCGATGTGGGCATGGGTCACCAGCAGGTAATCGACGGTATTGGCCGCGAAGGGAAACTCCGCGTTGGATACCTCGTCCCGGCCCTGCTGCAGCCCGCAGTCCACCAGAATGCGTTTCCCGCCGATATCCAGACAGTGACAGCTGCCGGTCACGCACTGATCGGCGCCAAAAAAGCTGAGCTTCATGTGGAGAGCCTCCTTTTCGTTTGGTTGCCTTTATCATATCATGTCCCGCTGGAAAGCACAATCGACGATTTGGGAAATGCGTCTGGTTTTCCCCGGCTGCCGCGCTTTGTCCCTTTCGTACATTTTTCTGAGGTTAATCTTCCATCTTCTGGTATTCTTGTCAGTTCAGTTCCTTGAAATTGTGAACTTTTTGCGCAGATTCGGATTTTTCTTTGCATTCCCTTCTCAAGTGTGGTATGCTACTTTTGCTTTTTTGTGGGATTCACTCCCACTTATTTAATAAATAGAGACCCGCAGGGGTCCCGGCACCCGGTTTTTCACGCCAGACGGGGTGTTTGGAAAGGAAGTTGCATAAACGATGAGTCTGATGAAGAAACTGTTTGGCGACTACAGCTCCCGGGAGCTGAAGTCCATCTACCCCATCGTGGACAAGATCGACGCTCTGGCCGATGAGTACAAGGCCATGAGTGACGCCCAGCTCAAGGCCAAGACGCAGGAGTTCAAGGACCGTCTCGCCAATGGTGAGACCCTGGACGACATCCTGCCCGAGGCCTTCGCCACCGTCCGGGAAGCTGCCGACCGTGTGCTGGGCATGCGCCCCTACCGGGTGCAGCTGGTGGGCGGTATCGTGCTGCACCAGGGCCGCATCGCCGAGATGAAGACCGGTGAAGGCAAGACCCTGGTGGCCACTCTCCCCGCTTACCTCAACGCCCTGACGGGCCGCGGCGTCCACATCGTCACTGTCAACGATTATCTGGCCAAGCGCGACAGCGAGTGGATGGGCAAGGTCCATCGTTTCCTGGGTCTGAAGGTGGGGCTGATCGTCCACGGCCTGAGCACCAAGGAGCGCCAGGCCGCCTACGCCGCAGACATCACCTACGGCACCAACAACGAGATGGGCTTCGACTATCTGCGGGATAATATGTGCATCTACGCCAGCGAGCTGGTGCAGCGGGGCCACGCTTTCGCCATCGTGGACGAGGTGGACTCCATCCTCATCGATGAGGCCCGTACCCCCCTCATCATCTCCGGTCAGGGCGACAAGTCCACCCAGCTCTATGACATGGCCGAGATGTTCGTCTCCCGCCTGACCAAGCAGGTGGTGGTGCAGATGGACAACAAGGAGGAGGAAGCCCCCGACATCGACGCCGACTATATCGTCGATGAAAAGGCCAAGACCGCCACCCTCACCGCCCGAGGCATTGCCAAGGCGGAGGAGTTCTTCCATGTGGACAACTTGGCGGACCCCTCCAACGGCACCCTCTCCCACCACATCAACCAGGCCATCAAGGCCCACGGCGTCATGAAGAAGGACATCGACTACGTGGTCAAGGACGGTGAGGTCATCATCGTTGACGAGTTCACCGGCCGTCTGATGTTCGGCCGCCGCTACTCCAACGGCCTGCACCAGGCCATTGAGGCCAAGGAGCATGTGACCGTGGCCAGCGAGAACAAGACCCTGGCCACCATCACCTTCCAGAACTACTTCCGTCTGTATGACAAGCTCTCCGGCATGACCGGTACCGCCATGACCGAGCAGGAGGAGTTTGCCACTATCTACAACCTGGATATCGTGGAGATTCCCACCAACAAGCCCAACCAGCGCCACGATCACCACGACGTGGTCTACAAGACCGAGGCGGGCAAGTTCCGTGCCGTGATCCGGCAGATCAAGGAATGCCACGAAAAGGGCCAGCCCGTCCTGGTTGGCACCGTGTCCATCGAAAAGAACGAGCTGCTCTCCTCCCTGCTGGCGCGGGAGGGCATCCAGCACAATCTGCTCAACGCCAAGAACCACGAGAAGGAAGCTGAGATCGTGGCCCAGGCCGGTAAGTATGGTGCCGTCACCGTGGCCACCAATATGGCCGGCCGTGGTACCGATATTATGCTGGGCGGCAACGCCGAGTATCTGGCCCGGGCGGATCTGGTGAAGGCCGGCTATGCGGAGGACGTTATCACTGACGCCACCGGCTATGCCGAGACTGACAACGAGGACATTCTGGCGGCCCGGAAGCTGTATGCCGAAAAGCTCCAGGAGCACAAGGCCCAGATCGCCGACGAGGCGGAAAAGGTCCGGGCGGCAGGCGGTCTCTTCATTATCGGCACCGAGCGCCATGAGTCCCGCCGGATCGACAACCAGCTCCGCGGCCGTGCCGGCCGTCAGGGCGACCCCGGTGAGACCCGCTTCTATATCTCTCTGGAAGACGATCTGATGCGTCTGTTCGGCGGTGACCGCATCCAGAACATGATGGAGAAGTTCGATCTGGATGAAGACACCCCCATCGAGAATAAGATGCTCACCAAGGCCATCGAAAACGCCCAGACCACCGTGGAGTCCCGCAACTTCCAGTCCCGGAAGTCCGTGCTGGAATACGACGACGTCATGAACAAGCAGCGGGAGATCATCTACGATCAGCGCAAGCAGGTCCTGGACGGCAAGGACCTGAAGGAGACCATCCTGAACATGATGCATACCGCCATCTCCAACCACGTGGCCATGGCCTTTGGTGAAAAGTCCGCTCTGGACATGGCCGGTTATCGGGAGATGATGCGCTCCATGGATGGGCTCTACTTCCCCCAGGGGACCATTTCCCTGACGGAGGAGGAAGTTGGCGAAAAGTCCGAGCAGGACTTCGTGGAACTCCTCACCGACGCCGCCTCCAAGACCTATGAGGCTAAGGAAACCGAGATCACGGCGCCCATCATGCGGGAGCTGGAGCGGGTCATCATGCTGCGGGTCGTGGACGAGTACTGGATGGATCACATCGACGCCATGGACGACCTCAAGCAGGGCATCCGCCTGCGGGCCTACGGCAACACCGACCCCGTCATCGCCTACAAGCAGGAATCTCTCACCATGTTTGAGGAGATGGTGGCCGCCATCCAGGATGAGACGGTCCGCCGCCTGTTCTCCGTCCGTCTGAAGAAGGACGAGGAAGTCAAGCGGGAGCGCGTGGCCAAGGGCATGGTGGAAAACGTGGGCGGTGACGGCACTGCCCCCAAGAAGCAGCCCGTCAAGTCTGTCAAGATCGGCCGCAACGATCCCTGCCCCTGCGGCAGCGGCCTCAAGTGGAAGAAGTGCACCTGCAAGGAATATCACGATAACTGATCCCGACGGGGAAATTTCCCCATCGTGTTGCTGAGCGCTATGCGTCCCCTGTTCTCCTGCCGGAGGGCAGGGGGCGCCTTCTTTTCCGGGGAGAGATCTTTGATATGCGATCTGACTCCTCTCCAGTTTTTCCCCCCCTGACTCCTCCGACGACCGCAACGGCGCGGAAGAACTCCTCTGACAATTCTGCAAGGAGGTCCGTATGTCCTTTCTGACCCATGAAGAAAATGGCCTTGTCTGGCTTACCTCTCCCCTGCTCTCCGGCGTGCGCCACGGGTTTTCCACCCGGCAGGGCGGTGTGAGCCAGCCACCCTTCGATACCATGAATCTGGCCCCCGGCCGGGGGGATGACCCCTCCGCCGTTCAGGAAAACTACCGGCGATTCTGCGGCGCCCTGGGAATGGCCCCTGCCCGCACAGTGCTGAGCAAGCAGGTTCACGAGGCCACGGTTCGCCTGTGCACCGCCGGGGATGCCGGCAAGGGACTTCTGTCTCCCCGGGACTATGCGGCAGATGCTCTCATTACCCGGGAAGCAGAGCTTCCCCTGGTGGTCTTTTCTGCCGACTGCGGCATCATTTTGCTCTATGATCCAGCGGAACAGGCTGTGGGTGCCGTCCATGCCGGTTGGCGAGGCTGCGCAGCCGGGATTCTGGAAAAGACGGTCCAGGCCATGACCGCCTCCTTCGGCTCCCGTCCGGAGGATCTGGTGGCCGCCATCGGCCCCTGTATCCAGCAGTGCTGCTTTGAGACGGATGACGACGTGCCCGCCGCCATGACAGCGGCTCTTGGGGGGGATGCCGCCCCCTATCTCACCCGGCAAGGCGCAAAATGGCACGTGGACCTCTCCGGTCTGAACCGGCAGTGGCTGCTGCGGTCAGGCCTTTCCCCGGCCCATATCGACCACTGTCCGCTGTGCACCGCCTGCCGTCCGGATCTCTTCTGGTCCCACCGTAAGATGGGGCAGGCCCGGGGTGCCCAGGTGGCCATGATCTCCCTTGACAAGGAGCATTGAGAGGAGCCGCATATGAGACGATCATTCAAGCGAATTCTGGCAGCAGCGGCCATTCCGCTCCTGCTGCTGACCGGCTGCAAAAACAGCGAGCCGGTCAGCAGCCTGCAGTCCGATGATCCGCAGGAGGAAGAGACGGAAACCACCCGGATCGTGCTGCCCGATACCTTTACCCTGCCCTATGAACCCGACCAGACGCTGGACCCGGTCACCTGTCCGGACGGCGTGCAGCAGACGATAGGCTCGCTGCTCTACGAGGGGCTGTTCCGGCTGGACGAAACACTGACGCCCCAGCCTTGGCTTTGTACGTCCTATCAATACGATCCCACTACCTATACCTACACGTTTACCCTCCGCAGCGGCGTTCTGTTTTCGGATGGCTCTGCTTTCACCGCCGCCGATGCGGCGGCCACGCTGCGCCGGGCCATGAGCTCGGACCGCTACCGGACCCGGCTGTATCAGGTCACCGATGTCTCCGGCAGCGGCAGCGTCCTGACCGTGACGCTCTCCGGCCCCAATACCTCCTTCCCCGCCCTGCTGGATATTCCCATCGTCAAGGCGGGCACGGAGACCTCCCTGACCCCCATCGGAACCGGCCCCTATCAGTTTACCGCCGGAGAGTCCAGCGGCCGGCTGACCGCCAATCCCAACTGGTGGAATGGCGGAACCCTTCCCATCCAGCAGATCTTTCTCTCCGACGCCGAGGACCGGGATACACTGCTGTATCAGTTTTCTTCCCATGATATTCAGCTGCTCACCGCCGATCTCACCGGCACAAATCCCATTACCGCTACTGGAAACACCAGTTTCCAGGATGTGGATACCACGGTTTTACAGTATATCGGAATCAATGTCAATCGTGCGCCCTTTGACAACGCTGCCCTGCGCAAGGCGCTGGGCCTGGGAATCAACCGGGCCGCACTGATCAGTGCCTTCTTGTCTGGCCACGGCACTGCGGCCCAGTTCCCGGTCTCTCCGGCCTCGTCCCTCTACCCCGGTGATCTGGAGTCCGTCTACTCGTACGATGCCTTTGCCTCCGCCATGTCCGCTGCCGGATACGCCGGCGGCACCTCCAGCCGCACGGTCAAGCTGCTGGTCAATGAGGAAAACAGCTTTAAGGTCTCCATCGCCAATTATCTTGCTGAATCCCTGTCCGCCTTTGACCTGAAGATCGAGGTGGAGAGCCTCCCCTGGGAAGAGTATGTGACCGCGATCAGCGCCGGGAATTTCGACCTCTACTATGGTGAGGTCAAGCTCACCGCAGACTGGAACCTCGTCCGTCTCCTGGGGACCTCCGGCTCCCTGAATTACGGTCGTTGGTCTGACGCACAGACCGATCAGCTTCTCTCCGCCTATGCCTCCGCCGCAGACCCATCTTCTGCCATGAGGACACTTTGTGCCTACCTGAAGGAACAGGCCCCCATTTTGCCGGTATGCTTCAAATCCACCTCCGTTCTTTATCAAACCGGCGTGCTGGAGGATCTGACATCCACAATGACGGAGCCATTCTATAACCTTACTTCCTGCTCCATCCACCTGAAATCCAACCCAGGTAAATAAATTAAGAGCGCCCCGATGGGGCGCTCTTTTTTCAGGTATTGGGGCTGCGGGCAATCAGTGCCAGCTTTTGTGCCCGGCTCATCCGTTTGATGGCGGCCTCCCGACGCAGGGCGGCGGGCCAGTCCTCCGCCTCCTCCTGATAGGCCAGTTCTACCGGCAGGCGGCTGCGGGTATATTTGGCACCTTTCCCGCTGCGGTGCACGGCAAGCCGATTTGCAATATCTGTCGTGGCACCCGTATAGAGGCTCCCGTCTCCGCACCGGAGTATGTACACGTAATTTCCCACTTTCTCACTCCCTCTGTTTTCGATATCGTGCGTCTTGTTGGCCCTGCAAAGCCCCGCATGTGGACTTCCCCGCCCTGCATAGGGTAAGGGTAGGAGGGGTGCCATATGCTGTCTGCCGCGCTGCTGCTGTTTGCCAATACACTGCTGTTCTCCCTTCGCCTTTCCGGCGGAGGCTCTTTTCCAAAACCGCTGTCTGCCGCTGAGGAGCGGGAATATCTGCACCGCTACGCCCAAGGCGATCAGGATGCCAGGGATATTCTGATTGAACGCAATCTCCGCCTGGTGGCACACATTATCAAAAAATACTACACGCAAAATGGGGACCAGGAGGACCTAATTTCCATCGGAACCATCGGCCTCATCAAGGGCATCACCAGTTTTGACCCGGACAAAGGCGCGCGGTTGGCCACATATGCGGCCCGCTGCATTGAAAATACTATCCTCACATAGCGGAACTATCGGAGGATGAAGTAGCAAAACAGGCACCTTTTGGTGCAAAATGGCGCCTGCTGGCGCAAGTGGAAGTCCGCTGCTACATTCTGATTTCCAATATATCAGGTTCAGTAAAAGTAGCCCCGCTACAAATTCTTCAATTTCCGGTGATACTGCCGCACAAGTTTCAGGATGCAGAAAAGTTCAATCTGCAGTTCTCGGACTTCTCCGAAATCACTGAAACAGCGGACAAGCTCCGCTGGCTTCGATACCAGAAAGGCTTGCGGCAGAGAGACGTAGCTGACTACGCCGGTATATACCGAAGTACTTATATTCATTATGAAGAATATGGAAAGGACTTTTACTCTCCGAAGCACATGGAGAAAATCGCGCAGCTTTTCGAGGTTCCAGTCGAAAGACTTCTGGATGACTACAATCTCTTTCTGAGAAACGGCCAGGGTAAGCAGATCAAGGCAATTCGAATGAAGCTTGGCCTAACTCAAAGAGAGTATGCTGATAGGCTAGGCATCAGCCTTTGCAACCTCAAACAATGGGAGCAGAACAGAAAACAACTTTTCAAATCCACTTGGGAGAAGTACTTCAAATAGAGGGTAAATGCTCTTAACTGCGATGAGAATGTACTGCGTGACTGTCGTATACAGAATAACCGAGCAGACTGGTCTTGATAATCAGTCTGCTCGGTTTTCTATCAGGTCAGCGTTCATGAGAACCCTGTGGATTTATTATGCTTGTTCTTTCAAATGCTTCACTACTGCATCTACCAGCTCTAACTTTTGCTCCGTGGAACAGGGCAACTTCAAGATGTTCTTCAGTGCCTGCTCTGCATGAAATTTTGCAAGTTCATGGGCAAGTTCCTTTTGTGCTTGCTCTGACTTGGGATAGATTAGAAATACTTCCATTGTTGCCCTCCTTTCCAGAGCGTTTGATGCTTAACTCTATGTGCGTTTTCCATTGCATATGCCGTGTCTGAATATTCCCAGACTTCGAATTCAGCATGTAGACCTCCTTCTACATAAACTAAAGAGCTCTTCAGAATAAATGTAGAAAAAGAGGGCCTTTTGACCACCCTAACGGGATAAAAATCTTCCAACGATTGACTATGCAGGAAGATAGGAAGAAAAAGAAACAGCCCTGCTGCAGTTTACTCTGCAACAGGGCTGCTCTCTTTTAATAATCTCTGCGTCTTTGCAATGACTGACCAAATATCCTTTTCGAATTGGATACTCCCATGAAATAACGGAGCCAAAAAGAAAAGGGCCTCCTTTATGTTCCTCAAATCCACATAATCGGTTCGGTTGTCTTGGAGGTGTTGATGCGTTTCATAATATCTGACCCGCACATCTTCTGATACAGAATCCGAAACGAAGTAGGTCGCAATAAGGCCGTCAATAAGCGCGACCTCATCCATCGTAAAGAACATATAATTTCTCCCATCGTGAACAATACCAGCATATAGTACCACACAGCGCTCTCAAGTACAAGATAATTCCTGTTCCGCAAAGCAGCAGCCATGGAGCGTTTCATATTCTGCCAGCAGCTCCGATCCAGCGGCACGATAAATGCAGCCGTCCACACCGCCGCCACCCAGCAGCGACT
>FR890903.1:0-9157 GCA_000436875.1 Oscillibacter sp. CAG:155
ATCCACATGGTGACAAGACAGATTGCGATGCTGAGCAGGATGTGGAGCACCATCAGCACCACCGCCATCATCCGGGCGATTTTCCACTGCAGCTTGCGGATCATTCTCCCACCTCCATAAAATAGCCGGTCCCACGGGCGGAGCGGATCTGCACCCTGGAGTGCAGGGCCCGGAGCTTCCGCCGCAAAAAGGTGATATAAACTTCCACGTTGTTGTACTCCGTTTCGCTCAGCAGCCCCCATACTTTCTCATACAGCCTCTGGCGGGAGACCACCCGGTTCTTTTCGTCCATCAGGCACTCCATGATCTGGAACTCCTTGGGTCCCAGGCGAATGCGCTCGCTGCCGCAGCAGAGCATCATCTGTCCCCGGTCCAGCGACACGTCCCCGAAATGCAGGGTGTCCTCCAGCAGGCGGTCGCGGCGGCGGGTCAGTGCCCGGACCCGGGCCAGGAACTCGCCGGTGTCAAAAGGCTTGCTCAAATAATCGTCGGCGCCGCAGTCCAGCCCCCGGACCCGCTCCTCCACCTCGCTTTTGGCGGTCAGCAGCAGGACCGGCACCTCTACTCCGCTGCTTCGCAATTGGCGCAGGACGGAAAGCCCGTCCATTTCCGGCAGCATGATGTCCAGAACGATGAGGTCGTAAATACCGCTGAGCGCATAGTCCAGGCCGCTGCTCCCGGTGTAGACCGCATCCACCGCATATCCCTGTTTGGTCAGCAGCCCCTGGAGACCCCGGGCCATCCGCCGTTCGTCCTCCACAATCAAAATACGCATGTGTGATTCCTCCTCTGAAATCCGCCCTAAAGGGCCGCCAAGGGAGCAGGAAAATCCCCGTTTGTCGTCCGTCGTGGCGATTTGTCCTCTGTTGTAGCACGCAGAAATGAGAAAAAGTTGAACAAATGGCCTCCCATGTCAGATTCTTCCTACACACACGCTTTTGCACTGCGCCGGAACCCCGGCGAAGAAAGGACCCCCGGGTCTTGGCCCGGGGGTCCGCTGGTTTGTATACCGCTCACGCGGAGCACCGAAAGTTCTCCTCAGCCGAAGCCGATTCCTTAATTCAGGGTTGCCTCGCTATATGCGGCGTTGGTGTTGTCCGCATGATCCTTGGACTGCACCTTGTTTTCATCCATGGCGATTTTATCAGTGCCCTTCTGAGGGATTCCCTGCAGCGTCAGGATGACCGTATCACCGTCTACAGACACACCGTCGATGGTAGCGTTGTTGGTATCAGAGGTGAGCTTGAAGTCATCCTTGGCCACGCTGGAGGGATCCACCGGCAGGTTAAACTTCAGCACGATCTGAGTGTTGTTCCAGCTCATGCTTTTCACCTTCAGCTTGGGAGTGGTCACAACCTTCACAGCGCCCTCGGCCTTCAGGTCCACGTTGCCCTTGACAGTGATCTTGGTGACCTCGGTCTTAGAGCTGTCCTTCAGCACCACGGTCTTGCCGTCCACGGTCACGGCCTTGGCATAGGTATCACCAGAGCTGAAGCTCTTGGCCTCAGCGTAGATGGTCACCTCAGTGCCGGCAGCCGCTTTATTCACAGAAGCAGTGATGGTCACGCCTTCCACGGGGCTCTCGGGAACCGTGATCTTGTACTCGTCGGTCAGGCCGGTGATGGTAACGGTGACCTTTCTGTCGCCGGCAACCTTGACATTGCTCACCGTCACCTTCTGACCAACGGTACCCTCACCGGACGTTTTGTCGCCGGAGAGGCCGGTGATCTCATAGTTGAAATTGCCTGCCGTGTAACCGTCGCTGGGAACCGTGAAGTCGAAGCTGTCCGCGTTGGTTTCCACAGTGGTCTCCGCAATGTTAGCACCCTCAAAGACCACCTTCACCGCAGCAGGGTCGAACTTGAAGTTCTTGATGGTGATCTTGTCACTGGTGTCAAAGCCGCTGTCGGTCCAGTTGACCGTGACGGTATCCTTACCGCTCTCGATGGTCCCGTTCTTGGTGTCCACATACTCGCCGCCCACAAAGACGTCGAAGGAGAAGTTCACCTGGCCTGCGGCGTAGCTGGGCCGGTTGGCAGTCAGGCGCACGGTGGCTCTGCCGTTGGAAGCCATGGAGGTCTCCGCGGTGTAGCCGTTGCCCTTGTCGGTGTCTTCCGTGCTGCTGCCGCTGTTGTTGGTCTCCTTGGCGGAGGTGACCCACACGTACAGGTCGGTGAGGATCTCGCTGTTGTCATCGTCCCGCACGGCGTAGTAGTCATAGGTGTAGTCATAGCCGTTCAGGTAGCCGGCCAAGGAGTTGGCGCTGATCTTCAGATAGGTCTCGAAGTCGGCGTCCGCATCCTTCAGCAGGTCCTTGTTGGCGTCCACGCCGTCCACGGCCAGGTAGATCTCGGCGTCGCTGGCCACGATCCACTTCTTGCCGCCCAGCTGCAGAGTGCCGTTGCTGTGCTTGATGGGATCGGTGCTGCTCTTCAGGTCAGTACCGGAGGCCTCATCCGTGTCATAGCCGATCTCGTCGCCGCCGGTGATGTACTCGTCGGAGTTGGTCTTGATCTTGTTGTACAGCTTGCCCTCTTCCAGCTCATTCTCGTCGCCGTCATTGATCATGGCGGTGGTGACCTCACCGTCGACGATAACGTCATACTCGAAGTAGGCCTTGTCGTTGCCGATGTTGATGCGCTTGTTGCTGTCATGCAGGACGAACAGATAGTCGTCGCTGGAAGCGTCATCGATCTTGGCATCGGCGTCGTCGCTCATATCCACCAGGACGTACTTGGCATAGCCGGAATCCTTACCGGTGGTCTTCTCGACCCAGGAGACATAGGCCGGATTGCTCTTGGTGGTCTTGCTGGAGGCATAGACATCGGGAGCGGCGGTCAGACCGGTGTAGACGTCGATGTCGTCGTCGCTGTCGATGACCAGGAACACGGTGTCGCTGTTGGCCAGGATGCGCTTGCCGTCGGCGCCTGCGTACACGAAGCAGCTGACCTTCTCGTTTTCGATGATCTGGCCGGCGCCGGTGATCTCAGCCACCGTGTTGATGTACTTGGTGTTCTTGATGCCGTTGGCGTCGATGTCCTTCAGGGTGTACTCACCGGCGCTGTTGACAGAGTAGGTGTACCAGCCGCGCAGGGCATCGGTATCCTTGTCGATGTTGGAAGCGCTGGTAACGCCGCCCTTGTAGTTGGTGCCGCTGGTACCGGTGACGTTCTTGGTGATCTTCTTGATGTCGATCTCCTTGTAGGTGCCGTCGGTGAAGTAGGCGGCTGCCTTGGCGTTCTTGCCCAGGCCGCTGGAATCGGCGGTGTTCTGGATATACACATAGTCGCCGGAGGCGTTGGCCTCGTCCACGTACATGATGAAGCCATGCTCATCCAGGACCAGCGTGCAGGAATCGCCCACGCTGAAGGTCTCATCCTTGCCGTAGTCAGGGTTCTTGGAATCACTGCCGACGATGTCGTTGTACTTGTACTTCGTACCGTCCACAGTGATGGAGTCCCGCTCCTCGTAGGTGTCAACCTCACCAGTCAGGACCTTGGCGGGAGCGACGGAGTGAATCTCCTTGTCGTCCAGGGAGTAGGTGACCAGCAGATAGTCATCTTCCTTGTAGCTGGAGACGTCGAAGTCATCCTGATCGATGCTGTTGGGGAAGCCGGTAGGCCGGACGGAGCCGTTGTCATCGATATAGTCGATGTTCAGAGATTCCTTGGTGGAGTTGTAGTCGCTGGTGGCCTGGACCAGGTAGGTGTTGATGAAGACGATGGTGACCATGGTCTCGTCCTCGTCAGCGCCGTACTCGTCGTCCACGTAGACCTCGGTCAGGACACCGCGGCCAGAGTCGCCAGCATCGGCGGTGCTGCTCTTGACAAACAGGTCATCCACGCCGTAATCCTTGGCCTCGCCGTTGGTGTAGGTCTCCACGTAGGCGTCCTTCCGATCACGGATGTCGTCCACGGTGGCCTTGCCGATCAGCTGATACAGCTGGCCCTGCTCGGCGGACTCAGTGTAGCTGCCCACCAGCAGGCTGGTATCCACGTACGTGCCGATGGTCTCAGCCTTGAACTTCCACTCGTTGGCGGGACGGCCGAAATCGTCGGAGGTATCGTCGCTGCGCTTGAGATCGGTATGGTACTTCTCAGCGAACTGCATCAGGCCGTCCTTGTCGATGTAGCCGTCGGTATTGGTGTTGTTCACCATATCCCGGGCATCCTCGTTACCGACCTGAACGGTGGTACCGCTGATCTCTACCGTGGTCTTGGAGTCATACTCCACCATGGTGGCCTTCAGGGTGTTGAAGGCATACAGGCAGGCTTCCTCACGGGTAACAGCCTTGCTGCCCACAAAATCCTTGTTGCCATCGTCCAGATCAATGCCGCTGGCCAGCTTGGCTACATTGACCGTCCAGTTGGGGCCGGTGAAGCCCTCATAGTTCATATCATAGCCCAGAGCGCCCAGCAGCATCTTCATAAATGCAAAACCTGTCAGGCTGTTGCCGGGTTTGAAGGTGCCGTCTCCGTAACCGCTGATGATGCCTTCCTTCTGGCAGTAAGCAATATAGCCGGCGAAGACATTGGAGGCGGGAACATCCTTGTAGGGAGCGGTGTCAGCTCCCAGCGCGGATGCGGTAGTGGGTCCCAGGATCAGGTTGCAGATGATCTTTGCGGCAGCGCCGCGGGTCAAAACGTCGGTGGGCTTGAAAGACCCGTCATTATACCCATCGACGATCCCAACTGCGGAGATCACATCGACGGCTTCCTGATAGTGGATCGTGTCGTCATCCGTGAATTCCGCAGCCCCGGCACTGACAGTGAACAGAGACATGGTCAGTGTCAGTGCCAGGACCAGAGAAAGAAATTTCTTCATGGATTTTCCTCCTTTTTGTTTTTGCAAGGGGCGTTCACCCCAATCCGCCGGGCCGGAAGCCGTCCGGAGAGCTAGCCATTCTCCCTCCCGGCCCGACGGACGGGGCAAGAGCTCCTCGGCAAAGCTACTTTAGTCGTTCCCGGCCCGTCTGTCTACGTTTTTCCTCTCTTTGTTAACAAGATGAAAAAATGCGCTATTTTCGCTGTTTTATCTTTTAATTCAACTGTAACCATAAAAAAAGTTCCAACTAAAAAGAGGCGTGAAACGGCACTGCCGCGTTCACGCCTCCTTTAGATAGTACCGCTGCCGCACCTGCACGAGCTCTCCCTGATCCACCATGCGTTTGAGGATCACTGTACATTGGCGGCTTTGGATATGCAGCATCTCCGCCACGTCCTGCCGGTATGCAAACCCTTCCTTCTCCAGATAGGCCCGGATCGCCGCAGACTGTTCCTCCGGCGGCACCACAGTCCCCGGCAGGTAGTATTTTCCGCCCACACGGACCAGCTTTTTTTCGTCTGCCATCCGGCGAAGCCGGTTATACGCAGCGACTTTCGTCACTCCCAGCAAGTCCATGGTTTCTCCGCGTGAAATGGTTCCTTTCCGCCGGATCCACTCCACAATGGCTGTCTCCTCCCGGGTCCGGGCACCGCTGATGAGCAGATCTCGCAGCGTAACCCCATCCAGACCACCCCGAATCAGAGCGGAGCGCACCAGGCTGGAGAGCCGCGGCAGATCCACCGGCTTTTTTGCCCTGGAGGAAAGAAACACGTGTTCATTCAAGGTCCTATCCGCCTGCCGGTCCAACAGCATCCGTCGGACGGTGTTGCCCAGGGGCACTGTCCTGTCCGGCAGACGCAGCACGTTTTCTCCCAGATCCACCTGATCCCAGGTCAAAGAGATAATTTCACCCCCGCTGAGCCCTTCCTGCCATGTCAGCCAGATTGCCAGCCCCACCGAGCTGTCTTTCTCTGCCTGGAGAAGTTTCCACAGCTTCAGTTCATCAATCTGAGGGGGCTCCTGCCGGGCTGTCTTTTGCGCAGCGGCGACATATGGTGTGAAATGGGCCTGCAGGGCCCGGACCTCAATGCCTGTCACATGGGCCACATAGCTCCATCCATGCTCTTCCAGATTCCGAATGACATAATCATGACGCAGATCCAGCAGCCGGACCTCTGTCTGCCCCACGCTGTCCAGCGCCCGGCGGGCAATACGGGAAATAGCCTGGGGCTGCATGGGCTTTTTATACCGCTCTGAAAAGACTACATATTCCGAAAGGCTGCCCCACCTGTCATGCATCTGGCGCAGATACGCATCCATCTCATTACAGAGAGGAACGTTCCGGTCCGGCAGCTCGATCTGGTGGTCCAAGAAAGACACCTGTTCCCATGTCAGATTGGTGATCTCATCCCGCAAAAGGCCCTGCAGCCATGCAAGACGCAGGATCATCCCTGTGGGATTCAGCGGATTCGCTTGCAGCAGCCGCCGCATGGCCGTTTCCTCCGGACGGTTCACCTGATAATGCCGCATCACCCTTGCCCCCTTTGCCCGTTCCTCGGTTACACTTGCCGTATAAGTTGGCAAAAAGCCACCCCTCGGCCGCCGCTTTTTTGGCAATAAGGCACCGGCGCATTGTAGCCGAACGTAACATTTCAATCTCTTTTTAAACCACTTCACCTATACTGGTTGGTGACAGCGAAACCACGCCTTTGGCGTATTCGCATACGTTTCTGGTTCCACTGTAGCAGTCTTTTTGAAGAGGAAACATAGATGATTTCGGCTGTATTGTCCGTTTTTTGACACTTTTGCGAAAATTATAGTAGGTGCAGACAGCCGATTGAACGCCCACAGGGCAAAGGAGGCACTATGCGACAAGCACCGAAGGGGGACCGCACCAAGTACAAACTGGCGGATGCCTTGAAAACACTGCTAAATGAAAAACCATTGGAGAAAATCCGCATTTGGGAACTGACTGAGCAATGCGATATCCATCGACAGACGTTTTACTATCACTTTGCAGACGTTTACGATCTCTTTTCCTGGTGTATCCGATCGGATGGACCGGAACTGTCCGCCTGGCTGGTGTCTTTCCCCTCCTGGCAGCAGGCACTGACCGGACTGCTGCAGCATATCGTGCGGAACCGCAGTTACTTTCAGGCCATTTTGGATAAGGCCTCCCCTGATGATCGGCAGGCTTTGCTCGATGAAGTCTCCTCCGCTATGCTCGCCAGATTTCAAGCCGGCCGTGTTTTCTCGCCCGATACTGCCCACGCGGGCCTCATTTTGTTCCAATCCATGACAGAACAGTTCATCCGAGGCGACTCCCGCCAGTCCCCTGCTGAGGCTGTAGCCCTGTTGGAAGGCCTCATCGGGGCAAGAGATCCGACACGATCTGCCACAAATGTCATGGTCACTCCCACCTTCTCTGCCAACGGCGCCGCTGGTTTGGCAGATGGTCCCGCAGTTTCTGCCGAAGCTCCTCGATCTGCGTCTGAACTTCTTCGCACTCCGGTTCGTTGAAGAACCGCTGGTGCAGTGCTTGCAATAGCTGTCCAGCTATGCAGCCTCCTGTCTGCGGCACACAATCCCTGGGCATGCTGGTTCGATCCATGTCTTTCGATCACAGTTAAGAAAGGGTTATCATTTACCATAGTTCGTGAGGAGAGCTCCTTATCTTGGTTGCAGCAGCGCAAGTTTTGTACATTCAGACTCTGGCAGAAAATCCGGTTCCCGGTTATTCAAAAGATTCATCGCAAGGCGGGAGTTCTCAAATATTTCGCACCTTTCCCTGTGATGCCAGCATATTGTGATGGTTTTCAAAAGGAGTTATCCTAAACTTGTATTTGCATATACCTTTGATTCCAGGAGGGGCTGTGCGGCAACCATGACAGCTGCAAAGCCCCTTTGCTGCAGCTGTTTCCGGGAGCAACCCGAACGGAATGTCCCCCTGTTCCTGCCGCGGTTTTGACTTTGCAGAAAATGAGAAAAAATTTCCAGTGGTCCTCAGAGCCGGAACAGTCCTGCACCGCCGTCCACACGGTGGGGTTCACCCACCGGGACGTGACTCCGTAATCTCGGAAACATCTGGGCAAAGATGGGCTGGTTCCTGTCTCCCAGTTGGATTTTGACATCCCGGAGTATCTGGAGAAATCCATTTTGAAGGGTCTCACCGTCCATCTGAAAGGCCGTTTTCAGTCTGCCGTGCAGTTTCGGAAGGTTATCGAGTTCCAATGGGTGATGCCGGACACCGCACCTGCAGCTCCCACAGTTCCGGCGGAAAATAGGACACAGGTTGTTCTCTTCGCCGGAATCGCCGCAGCGGTACGCTTGCTGACAGCGGGTGCAGGCTGTTTTGCAGGCGGAAGCACTGGAGTCAGTAAAGAAGACGGTGTGTTCCCAAACAGCTTGGGCGGCAGGGACCTTTTTGCTTTCCGCTCCTGACCAATGCGGTTCGTTTCACCGCGTTCTCCCGCCGGCGAATGCGGCCGCAGAAGGTAACAGCGGCGTGGACATTTGCGGGAAGCCATCTGAAAAAAACAGCTCCGGGCAGGAAAAATCCTGCCCGGAGCTGTTTTTTTGCGCTTTCTGCCGTGTCCAATACAGAAAAAGGAACCTTGTTTCCGGCGGCAGCGCACAATTTCAAATACCTCTGCCATCCTCATGCCGCATGAAATTCGGAACCTTTTCAGCCCGGGTAAGCCCGGAACGCTTTCAGGACTTTTAGGGAACCGCGCCCCTTTTATCCGTCAAATCAGACGATAGCAAAGGTCGACCTTACCCGCTTTTTCTCCATTTTAGTCAAATTGTGTAAGTAAACTGTCAAATATCGTCGAGAAAAATTTTACGTGATTCTATATAATGAAATAAACATTACGGAAAGGGGCCGCGCAAAAATGGATGTCCAAGTAAAAAACCTCACAAAGCAGTTCGGTAAGACTACGGCGGTCAATCAACTCAATGTCGTATTCAAGGATGGGAAGCTGACAGGTCTGCTTGGACCCAGCGGATGCGGAAAATCCACAACTCTTTACATGATTGCCGGACTGGAAAGTGCAACAGACGGACAGATCCTGTTCGGAGACAGGGACGTCACGACGCTGATGCCGGAAAAGCGCAACATTGGTCTGGTATTTCAAAACTATGCGCTGTATCCCCATATGACGGTTCGAGACAACATTGTCTTCCCTCTGTCCAATATGAAGGACCCCGAAACCGGCAAAAAATACACCCGCGCCAAAAGAGACGCAGCAGCAGATGAAATCGCCAAACTGGTCCAGATCGAGTCCCTGATGGACCGCAAGCCCGGCCAGCTCTCCGGCGGACAGCAGCAGCG
>FR890903.1:9272-23292 GCA_000436875.1 Oscillibacter sp. CAG:155
TGCGGATGGAAATCCGCCGGATGCAGCAGGAATCCAAGGGGACCACCATTTTCGTTACCCATGACCAGGAAGAGGCCATGAGCATCACGGACGAGATCGTCTTGATGCGGCAGGGCGTGGTGCAGCAGATCGCTGATCCCCATGAGATGTATCTGAATCCGGCCAACAGTTTTGTGGCGTCTTTCATGGGCAATCCACCCATCTCCTACGTGGATGTCCAGGTCGATCAGGGCTGGGCAGTTTTGCAGAATGGCGTCCGCATCCACTGCGGCTCCGACTATTCCGGCCCCGCCAAACTGGGAATTCGGCCCGAGGCATGGTCACTGGGTGATGATTTTGCCGTTACGCTTACGGATGTGGAAATGCGGGGGCAGGACCAGGTCGTCTCTTTCCTGCTGGCCGATCAGCCGATTCGTGCACTTCTCAACGCTGAGGAATACGTGCGTCCTGGTCAGGAGATTCGCGTGCGCGTGTCGGAAAAGCGCTGCTATCTGTTTGATGCTGAGACGGGTGTCCGCCTGTAAGGGGGCTGTGCTATGCGAAACAATAACGTAAAAGAAGGGGCGCAAATTTCCAAGCAGCAAAAGTCCCGGCTGATTGAAATGAGCGACGGAACCCTGCGTGTCCGCAGCGGATGGGCATACCTCTACATTCTCCCCGGAATGGCGCTGCTGCTGTTGTTTACCATATACCCCTTAATCATGGTCCTGCGCACGGCCTTTTATCAAAAATACATCTACATTACCAATACCGGAGAGGGGTTTGGCCTTTCCTCGTTCGCCTGGGTCCTTCGGGATTCTACTTTCTGGATGGCCTGCAAAAATACGCTGATCCTGCTGCTCATCGCACTGCCGATCACGCTGGTGCTGGCGCTGGGCGCTGCCCTGCTGATCAATTCTATCAAACGGCTGCAGGGTCTGTTTCAGACCATATACTTCCTGCCTTACGTAACTTCTACCATTGCCATCGGCATGGCATTTTTGTGGCTGTTTCATTCGGATTACGGCTATATCAACTACTTTCTGCAGCTGTTTGGTATCAGTCCGAAAGAATGGCTCACCGATCCGACCCTGATGATCGTGAGCCTGTCCATCTTCTCCGTGTGGAACGGTCTGGCATTCAAGATCCTTCTGTTTTTGGCAGGCCTTCAAAAAATCAGTCCGCAGGTCTATCAGGCGGCCAGGATCGACGGTGCCTCCCCGGCAAAGACGCTGTTCCGCATCACCCTTCCCTTGCTGAGCCCCACCATCTGGATGGTCATTCTGGTCTCTGTGATCTATGTCGCCCGAACCTTCAACGAGGTGTACGCCATGTTTGTCTCTTTTTCTGGCGGGACCGCAGGCTCCGGAAACGCGGCAATCACCATCATGTACTACATTTACTGGATGTTCTATGACCAGGGAAAAGTAAACTACGCGGCAGCTGCGGCAATCCTGTTCCTGATCGTTATCATCCTGATCACGGTGGTACAGCGGGTTGTGTCCAAGAAGTTTATTCATTACGTATAAGGGGGCCGTACAATGAAGAGAAAACAGACGGACCTGCGGATCCGGGATACCCGCAAGACGGTTCTGACCGCTGTGAAATATGCAATTTTGATTGTGGGCGCACTGGTGATGATGTTTCCCTTTATCTGGATGCTTCTCACCTCCTTGAAAACATTGCCGGAGGCCATTTCCATTCCCCCCCAGTGGTTCCCGGAATCCCCCCAGTGGGAAAACTATGCGTATTCCTGGAATCTGGTGCCCTTTGCCCTGTATTTCCGCAATACCATCTGGGTGGGAATTCTCAGTGTGGTGGTGACGCTGGTGTTCTCCATCCTCGGTGCATTCGCCTTCAGCATTTACTCTTTTCCGGGCCGAAACATCTGCTTTTACCTGTTTATGCTGACCATGATGGTTCCCTCGGAGATCTTGATTATCCAGAACTATGTAACGTGCAGCCAGCTGGGATTGCTGGACACATTCTCCGGCATCGTACTGCCCACAGTGGCCAACGGCTTTTACATTTTCATGCTGCAGGAATACTTCATGCAGACGCCGCCGTCCCTTTTCAAGGCGGCTAAAGTGGATGGATGCAGCAATCTGAAGTTCCTGATCAAAATTGTGGTCCCCATGAATATCAACGCGATTGTCACTGTCGCAATCCTGACCTTCATTACCGCATGGAACTCCTTCATGTGGCCCCTGATCGTCACTCTCTCTGACGAGCACACCCTGCTTTCTGTGGGCCTTCTGCGGTTCCGGCAGGCATCCAGTTCCAATCTGCATAACCAGATGGCAGCCGCCTGTATTGTGCTGCTCCCCATGGTCATCTTCTACATCGTTTTCCATAAAAAAATTATGGAAGGCGTTGCATCCGGTGGTACCAAGGGCTGATGCCCAAAATAAATATTTTTGGAGGTACGATATGAAAAAGTGGTTGAGTATGTTTCTTGCGCTGTGCATGGTGTTCAGCCTGACCGCCTGCGGAGGCAGCGGCAGTACTCCTGACAGCTCCGAGACCCAACCGGTGGACCCCGCGTCCGTGGAGGTGGAGCTGTCCGAGCCCATCACCATCACGTTCTGGCACGGCATTGTCCAGGAAAACATGCAGCAGACCCTGAATGAGATCGTGGACGATTTCAACAACGGTATTGGTGCCGAAATGGGCATCACTGTGGAGTCCTATGCCAAGGGTGAAATGTCCGATCTGGAAAATGCCGTCACCGCCGCCATTAAGGCCGGTAATATGCCCAACGTGACCATGACAGAAGCCGCTTCTGTGGTGGACTGGCTGCAGGCCGGGTGCGTAGTCGACCTGACGCCGTACATTGAAAACGCGAACTACGGCCTGGACCTGGACGACTACTACGACATCTACATCGAGGACAGCTGCAGTTATCCGGTGGAAGGCTATTACAGCCTGCCGCTTTATGTGGCCTGCGAGGTAATGTACTACAACGTGGACTTCTTCAAGGAGAACAACCTGACGGTTCCCACCACGTGGACAGAATTTGAGGATGTCTGCACCAAGATCTCTGAAATCACCGGCCGGCCGGCTGGCGGCTGGGACGAGGGCGTCAAGTGCTTCTCCACCCTGGTGGAGCAGAAAGGGATCGGCTATACCGACCGGGACGGCAAGCTGCTCTTCGCCGATGACATGGATGGCACGACAGACGTAATCTCCTGGTATCAGGATATGGTCCAGCGCGGAATCATCCGCACTCCCGGTGAGGATTTCTTCTTCTCCGGTCCCTTCGCCAACCAGCAGGTGCAGCTGTACATCAGCTCCGGCAACGAAGGCGAGTTCATCAATATGAAGATCCCTGAAAGCAACAAATTCGAGTGGTCCTGCGCTCCTGTTCCCCAGTTTGAGGACGGCACCAAGGCCGACTACGCGGAAGGGTTCCTTGTCAGCATGCTGGATAACAGCGGCGACCTGGCCACCCGCTGGGCATCCTGGATCTTCATCCAGTACCTGCAGTCCTATGAAGTCAGCCAGAAGATCCTCTCCGGCGAGTCCCGCCTGCCCTTCCTGAAGTCTGTGGCTGCCAGTGAGGAATTCCTGCAGAACGCTGCCCCCGCCCAGCTGGCCGGCGTGGAACAGCAGGAATTCGCCTACACCTATCCCGGCTTTGAGACCGACACCTATACCTCCAGTGGCTTGCACGACTACGTGGTCATCGCCATGGACAACATCCTCAACAATGGTGCCGATGTGCGTACGGAACTGGAGAGTCTGGTTTCCATGCTGCAGTGAATTTCGCTATCTGAGGAGGTAACAAGAAATGGAAAAAGAAGCCTTTATGTCCTATGATCCCTGGTCCAATATCCAGTCCCGGAATGGCATCCCCGGCGATGAGTTGATTTCCATGCTGCAAAAATCCATCCGCCGCGGGTTGGAGGAAAACGCACTGGCTGCCGCTTATGAGATGTACATTACCAGCCCCCAGTTCCACGAAAAGATGTGGCGCCGGCTGCTTGCCATCTCTGTGGAGGATGTGGGATTTGGCAATCCTCAGGCACCCCAGCAGGTTTATACCCTTTTCAAAATTGCCCAGGAGTTCCCCTATTCTGACGGCGATCAGCCTCTGTTTTTCATGCACGCCATCCGCTTCCTCTGCCGGTGCACCAAGGAGCGCACCACCGACAATATCAAAAACCAGATTATCAAGGAGTGGGAACACGGCAAAAAGCCCCAGGTTCCTGACTATGCCTATGATCTGCACACCCGAAAGGGCCGCGCTATGGGCCGGGATGAAATGCACTTCCTGACCGAGGCCAGCCGCGTCGTTCCTCAAATGGAGGGGGAGGACATCGTCCGCATCCATGATGACTACATTAAATTCTGCCAACACGAAAAGGAGATGACCGGCGAACCCGAGGTCCCCGCTTTCCACTATAATTGCTGGCAGTACTGATAGCCGCCTTTTGAACGGGCCAGGGCACCGAAAGATCGGTGCCCTGACCTTTTTGTTGCAAGTGGGAAACTTTCCGGGTAAAATATATTCAATACAGGAGGTGAGTGAAGATGCTGTTCCTGAGTGAAAGACTGCGCGACCCAAGGATTCCCGGCAAAATTCTGTTCAATGAGGACGAAAATGCTCACTTGCCTCTGCACTGGCATACCAATGTGGAAATCTGCTATTTTCTCCAGGGGGGCTTTCGTGCCCGGGTGGACAGTCAGTGCTACGATGTGCAGAATCAGCAGCTGATTTTGGTCAACAGCGGCCAGCTCCATTATGTAGGTGAGAATTCCGTAGGGGATCACCGGGGCATTTCTCTGGTGGCGGACATGAACTTCTGGCAGAATTTGTGTCCCGATCTAGACGCTCTGGAGTTTGACCTTTCCATCTGTCCCGAACGAATTTCGGAACTGAAAAATCTGATGACCCATTTGTATGAGGCCAGCCGCACTTATTCCTACACCCGGGAGCTTCATCAGGACAGTGCTGAGTCTGACCTGGAACTGCTGCAAATCCACGGTTTGATCTGTATGATCTATTATACGCTGGCAAAACATTTCAGCCGCCCCAAAAAAGCCGGCTCCTCCTGCCGGCTTTCTGACCGGGAGTCGAGCCTGCAGGACATCATCCAATACATCAACACCCATTACACAGAGCCCCTGATGCTGAAAGATATGGCCAGCCTGTACAACATCTCCTGCGAATACCTCTCCCGCTTATTTAAAAAGAAGCTGGGATTGACATTCAAAGAGTACCTTTATAGTATTCGCCTGACACACGCCTGCCGTCTTCTTGCCCACACGGAAAAGAACATTCTGGATATCTCCATGGAGGCCGGATTTCCGGACATGCGGGCGTTCAGCCAGCAATTTGACCGGGTTTACCACACGACGCCAAAGGAATACCGCCGGAGATTCCGTCATACGAGCTAACGCCATCCTGTCCGGAAAACATTGTCCCCGAACTGCGCCCACCCGCCATTTATGCGAACAGACGCCCTGCGGAATTTCCGCAGGGCGTCTGCTTGCAGATTTGCTGTGGGCACTCAGCCGAAAAGGCTCAGAATCCCCATCGAAACAGCAGGGACAAATGCGACGATTATCATCGAGATGATCAGCACCGCCATAAAGGGAAGCGCCTTCTTGGAGATTCCCACAACATCCAGGCCCGTCATCGACTGGGCAACGAACAGATTGGATGCCACCGGCGGCGTTTGGAAATACATCTTGAAAAGACGGATCATCTGGATGGAATAGTTATGCCTGGCTAGGGGTCTGTCAATCATCTTGGGCTGCAGAGGAGTAAAGGCCTCAGAATAGGACACGTGCGTTGCGGATGTGCCCCGGGAACCTCCATAGAGGCGGTGTAATTGAGATCATTCATAATGCGGATCTTCAGGGCCTTGAGAGAACTAAACAGATCCAGAAAGTTAGCGGGCTTAAATGCATCGGTAGACTCACTAAAGTCGTCAATCGCTTTAGTTCACATCTCAGAGGTCCCCGCCTGCGGGCCGCCCACGATCTGGAGGGCATTTTCCGCAGTAATATCACGCTTCCCTCCTACCAGAACGATCAGACCGTTATGCGGGGGATTGCGGTATCCCAACGGCACCGGTGTGATTGCGGGTGTCACCGCCGTAGGCGATGTAAACGGCTATGATTTGATTGACGGTCAAAAAGTTCCACGGGAGGGACGTCTGTTTTACCGCGGCATCGACATCCAGGAAATCATCCAGCAATGTATTTGTGAAGAGCGGTTTGGTTTTGAAGAAGTGGTATACCTTCTTTTGTTTGGCGGCCTTCCCAATGCGGACCAGTTGAAAAAATTTCAGGCTCTGATCGCCCATTGGAGCTGTCTCCCCAGCTATTTCACAGAGGATATGATTCTCCGCTCTCCCAACCGCAACATTATGAACAAGCTGGAAAGCTGTATCTTGACCCTCCATTCCCACGATGGAGAAGCAGAAAACCGCTCTTTGTGGAACGAACTGTTCAAATCCTTCCGCATGGTCGCACGGACTCCCACAATCGTGGCCCACGCCTATGCCGCGAAACGCCACTATTTTGACGGGGAAAGTCTCTATCTGCACTGCCCGCGCCCGGATCTCAGTGTTGCGGAAAATTTTCTCTACTCTTTGCGCAGGGACAACCACTTTACAGAAGAGGAAGCCCGTCTGCTGGATCTTTGCCTGATCCTCCACGCTGAGCACGGCGGCGGAAATAACTCCACCTTTGCCTGCCGCGTCATGACCTCCTCCGGGACGGATTTCTACTCCGCCATCGCGGCAGCTGTCGGTTCTTTGAAAGGCTTCCGTCACGGCGGAGCCAACATAAAGGTGATGGAGATGCTGGAGTGCATCAAGGCCCATGTCCACAACTGGAACAGTTCTGCGGAGGTGAAGGACTGTCTTGCAAAGATCGTCCGGAAGGAGCTGGGCGACGGAACCGGATTGATTTATGGCATGGGACATGCGGTATACACTGTGTCAGATCCCCGGGCCGTAATCCTCAAGCAGTTTTCACACCGTCTGGCCGAAAAGAAAGGACTGGCCCCGGAACTGGAGTTGATTGAACGGATCGAGCAGCTGGCCCCCGAGATCCTTTTACAGGAGAGAGGCGGAGACAAGCCGATCTGCGCCAATGTGGACCTGTACTCGGGATTCGTATACAAGATGCTGGGAATCCCCCCGGAATTATACACCGCTGTCTTTGCCAGTGCACGGATGCCCGGCTGGTGTGCGCATCGCATCGAAGAATGCTGCAGTCCGGACGCCCGGATCATCCGCCCCGCCTACAAGGCTGTCAGCGCACACAAATCTTATATTCCTCTGCGGGAGCGCCCCTGACACCGGAAAGCGTCCGTCCCCCTGTGGTCCCATCGACAAGTTTGTGGATGCTTCCCCATAATTCTCCAGCGGGCCGAAAAATTCATCAGAGGCCCCTGCGGCAGCGGGATCAGGCGGAAAGGCATCAAAGCTCTCTTCGTACGGAAAATCGCAGGTCCAATTCCCAGAACAGCCGCAAAAAAGCACCGGAAATTCCTTTGAATTTCCGGTGCTTTTTCTTTTTGCAGCTTTTTGAGGGGAGTTTCACTTGAAAGGGGCTGCGTCAGCCGGTCTCCCGGACTTACTGATCCTCCATGGAGATCAGGGTCTCCTTGACGATCACGTCCTGGAAGGCAAGCCCGTGGTCCTCATACTCCATTTCGCCCCTCTGGTTGTCCACCGGGTCGATGCGGAGCCATTTCTTCTCGGGGATGAACTCCGCCTGGATCTCGGAATTGGCCGGCATGCGGAAAATATCCAGGTTGCCGAAATAGTAATTCCAGCGCTCCGTATTGCCCATACGCCAGGCGCTCCCGCCGAAGGACAGATCCGCGAACACCCAGCCGTAGGGGGCCACGTAGAACTGAGCCCAGTCATGGCAGCCAGTGTAGAATTCCGTGGCATACAGGCCGGACTGCCACCGTGCGGGGATTCCGGTCATACGGCACAACGTGATAAACAGCAGGGCCTGCACGCCGCAGTCGCCCTTCAGATTCAGCGCGGCATACTCCGGGATGCAGGGAATGGTGAAGTATTCCCGCATATAGGAGTACATGACTTTTGTTGTCACAAAGTCATAGATCTTTCTGGCCTTTTTCACCGGATTGGTCTCCCCGTCCAGGATCTCCTCCAGCAAGGCTCTGAGATAAGGTGTGAACACGATGTGGGGTGCCTGCTCATTGGTGCAGAAATCAGGCTGCTCCGCCGACGCCTTCTCCGGGTCCAGTTCCACATAATCCACGTGGTAGTCGTAGGCATACTCCACCATGAACTGCTGATTCTCCTGCAGGACCGTCTCGAAGTACACCGTGCGCTGTGCCGCGTCCTCCGGGGCGATGGAGGTGATCTCCGGAGAGGCATCCAGGATCTCGATGTTGGAGACCTGCTGGCACACCTTGGGAATCGGCAGGTGCACGAAGACCTTCCGCCCCACCTCTTCCGCGCCCTTGGCCGCCTGGATGGTGGCACGGATGCGGGTGCGCACCGTTCTGCCGCCGTGCTCTTTCATATAGCGGACATTGTCGTTGAGCAGCTTCTGTTTGAGCTCATTGGAACGGGCATCGTCCACATCCGCCAGAATGACGCGCTCCGCCAGGTCGGGACGGGTCTTGATCAGATTCTCATAGAACCGTCTCTGGAAGTGTACCTCACCGTTGATGTAGACCCAGTCCGCTGCGCCGATCTCCTTCAGCTCATCCAGTTCCTCCTTTTTGAAGTCCCGGATGTGCTTTGTCATGATGTCCAGTGCTTCCTCATATCCATAGGGATATTCGTTTCTGCCCAGCACCCGCAGGACATCCTTTTCGATCAGGAGGCGTTCCCGCAGTGCTTTGGGGATTTCCTTACCAAGAAAGTAATCCACCATCTTGCCGGCACCGGCAAAATCACCATAAGTCTTCAGCTTCTGAATGTCCTCCGGAAGCGGTATGGTCATATAAGATAGATCCTGATACATTGCAACCTCTCTCCTGCCTTTTGTTCCTTACTGATCAAATCCGATAAAGCCGAAACCAGGCTCCTCGGGCAGAACCAGCCGCTTGGTATCCTCCACCCGGATGCCGCCCTTGAACGGCAGGTCGGTCAGAGAGAAGGTCGCATCCAGGTCCGCCCGCGTGATGTTCTTCACCGCCGCGCCCAGGCTGGCCGCTGCAGTGATCGCCAGATTGCTCTCCTCCGCCATGCAGCCCAGCATGCACTCGATTCCGGCAGACTCGCAGATGGCATTGATCTTCAGGGCCTCCCGGATGCCGCCGCACTTCATCAGCTTGATGTTCAGATAGTCCACCGCGCGGCGCTCCACCAGACGCAGGGCGTCCTTGGCGGTAAAGCAGCTCTCGTCGGACATGATGGGCACGTTGGTGTGCTTGGTAACATACTCCAGGCCGGCGATATCGTGATAGGCCACCGGCTGCTCCACCAGCTCCAGATTATACTCATTGAGACGCTCGATCATCCGGACGGCTTCCTTGGCATTCCATGCCTGGTTGGCATCGATGCGGATCTTCACATCGTCGCCCACCGCCTCACGGATGGCCTTGATGCGGGCGATATCCTCTTCAAAGGAGGTGCCGACCTTGGTTTTGATGGTGTCAAACCCGGCCTTCACGTGCTCCTTTGCCTTTTCGCCCATGATCTCCGGCCGGTCGATGCCCACGGTGATATCGGTGTCGATGTAGTTGGCATGTCCGCCCAGGAGCTTATAGACCGGAAGGCCGGCTTTCTTGCCCAGAAGATCATAGCAGGCCATATCGATGGCGGCCTTGCCGCAGGGCGCATGGGCCGCCGCATGATCCAGAATCCAGTACACCTTCTCCAGATCCGTGGGATCGGTGCCGATCAGGTCCCGCTCAAAGATGTGGATACTCTCCACGGTGCCCTCCATGGTTTCTCCGGTGATCAGAATGCCGGGGGCACCTTCACCGTAGCCCACCAGTCCTTCATCGGTCTCAACGGAAACCACCGCGCTCCGGGAATGGGTGATAACACCCAGGGAAATCCGAAGCGGCTCCTTCAGCGGGATATCTGTCTTCCGAACTTTAATGCTGGTAATCTTCATTGTTTTCTTTCCCCTTTATTCTTGCGGAAAATGGCAGGCACAGCAATGGCCGTTGCCGTAATCCTTCTGTTGTGGAACCTGAGTCTTGCAGATTTCCTGAGCTCTCGGGCAGCGCGTATGGAACACACAGCCAGAAGGCGGATTGACCGGGCTGGGCAGATCGCCTTCCAGGACGATCTTCTCTTTTTTGTGCTTTCTGTCCGGTACGGGGATTGCAGACAAAAGTGCGACGGTGTAGGGGTGCATGGGGTGCTTATAGAGGTCGTTCTTATCTGCGATCTCCATCACCCGTCCCAGGTACATGACGGCCACGCGGTCCGAAATGTGCTTGATGACGCTGAAGTCGTGGGAGATGAAAATATAGGCCATTCCCATCTCCTTCTGCATATCCTTCAGCAGGTTGATGACCTGAGCCTGGATGGAGACGTCCAGAGCCGACACAGGCTCGTCGCAGACGACCACCTTGGGATTGAGGATCATGGCCCGCGCGATGCCGATTCTCTGGCGCTGTCCGCCGGAAAACTCATGGGGATAGCGATTTACATAACGGGTGTTCAGACCCACGCGCTCCATCATCTTGAGGACCCGCTCCATCCGCTCTTTCTCAGAGAGCTTGAGCTGGATATCCAGGGGCTCGGCGATGATGTCGCCGATGGTCATTCTGGGGTCCAGGGACGCATAGGGGTCCTGGAAGATGATCTGGAGCTCACTTCTGGACTTTCGCAGTTCCTTCTTGTTCAGAGCGGTGAAATTCTTGCCCTCAAAGAAGATCTGACCAGACGTGGGTTCCAGAAGCCGGAGCACGGAGCGTCCCATGGTGGATTTGCCGCATCCGGACTCACCGACGATACCCAGGGTTTCCCCATAGTGGAGTGTAAAACTGACACCATCTACCGCTTTGACATACTGCTTTTTTCCGGAAAAGGGAGATTTAGAAGAAGGAAACCACTTTTTCAGGTCTTTCACTTCCAGCAAAGGCGCCTTTTGTTCTTCGTTCATTCTCCACCCTCCCATTCATCGGTATATTTCCAGCAGCGGATCTTATGCCCGTTGAAATCTACCAGTTCGGGCATTTTCTCCTCGCAGATCTTTTTCGAATCCTTGCATCTGGGGCAGAACGCACATCCCTTGGGCATCTGATCAGGGCTGGGCACCATGCCCTTGATCACATGCAGCCGCTCCTGTCCCTCGTCCGTGAGCTTGGGGATGCAGTCCATCAGGCCGCACGTATAGGGATGCTTGGGCGAGTCAAAGATCTCATCCGCCGATGCGTATTCCACAACTTTGCCGGCGTACATGACCATCACGTCATCGGCGATCTCCGCGATGACGCCCAGGTCGTGGGTAATCATCATAACGGATGTGCCCAGTTTTTCCTTCAGGTCACTGATCAGGTCCAGGATCTGGGCCTGAATGGTCACATCCAGAGCGGTGGTGGGCTCGTCGCAGATCAGAAGCTGCGGATGACAGCACAGCGCAATGGCGATCATCACCCGCTGACGCATACCGCCGGAGAGCTGGTGCGGATACTCGTTGAAGCGCTTTTCCGGCATGGGGATGCGGACCAGCTTCAGCATTTCAATGGCATGCTCCTTGGCCTGATGCTTGTCCATACCCGTGTGGATTTTCAGGGCCTCCATGATCTGCTGCCCAACAGTGAAAACAGGATTGAGCGAAGTCATGGGTTCCTGGAAGATCATAGCAATTTTGCTGCCGCGGATCTTCCGCATTTCATTTTTGCTCTTTTTCAGCAGGTCCTCCCCTTCAAAGAGGATCTCACCGCCTACGATTTTTCCCGGCGGCGACTCGATCAGCTGCATGATCGACAAAGAGGTAATGCTCTTGCCGCATCCGGATTCGCCGACGATACCCAGGGTCTGACCTTTCTTGACCACAAAAGAGACGCCGTCAACAGACTTTACAACGCCGTTGTCCGTATAGAAGTACGTCTTTAAGTCTTTGACTTCAAGTAAGTTTTCTGACATGTCGGCCTCCTTACTGGTTCTTCATCTTGGGATCCAACGCATCCCGGAGACCATCTCCAAAAATGTTAAAGGCAATCACGGTGATCATAATCGCAATGCCGGGGAAAATGCTGTAGGTGGGCATATAGCTGATGTAGGGCTGGGCAAAGCTGATCATGGAGCCCCAGCTGGCCGTAGGCGCCTGGATGCCCATGCCCAGGAAGCTCAGAGATGCTTCATACATGATGGCGTTGGGGATACCCAACGTAACCAGAACGATTACGGTGGAAATGCTGTTGGGGATCAAATGCTTGGTGATAATTTTGAAGTCGGAGGCACCGCTTGCCCTTGCCGCTTCCACATATTCCTTCCCCTTCAGCTGGAGCACGGCGCCGCGGATCAGCCGGGCGGTGCGCACCCAGGTTAGAAGGCCCAGAGCGATAAAGATGTTCTTGATGCCGGGGCCCAGAACGAACATGATTCCCATGGCAAAGATCAGGTCCGGGAACGCTGCAAAGATCTCCATGATACGGGAGATCAGGGTGTCCACCCAACCGCCGTAATAAGCGGCCAGCGAGCCCAGGGTCACGCCGATCACCGTGGCGATGACCTGTGCCAGGATACCGACGCTCAGGGAGACTCTGGTGCCATAGATGATTCTGGAGAGGATATCTCTTCCGTATTCATCCGTTCCCAGCCAGTGGACCTTGGACGGAGCTTTCAGGATATTGGCATAGTCCTGCATATTGGGATCATACGGGGCAATGAGCGGGGCGAAAATGGCGACCAGAACCAGCAGCACAATCACCCAAAAGCAGAACATGGTCATCTTGTTCTTTTTGAGTCTTTTGATGCTGTCCTTATAGTAACTGGAATACTCCAATCCGCCATCCAGGACATATTGCTCATACTTCTTCTGCCGGTTAAAAAAATTCAGTTTCATCAGTCCCCTCCTTTGCCATACCGAATTCTCGGATCGATAAACGCATAAGAAAGGTCGACGATCAGGTTTACAACAACAAACACGAGAGCGATGTACATGACCGTGCCCTGCAGCAGCGGGAGATCTCGATTTGTCATACCGTCAACTGCCAGACTTCCGATTCCGGGAATGGAAAACACCTTCTCAATGAGCATGGAGCCGGTCAGCATATATCCAAGCTCCGTTCCCACCAGTGTCACAATCGGAATCATGGCATTTTTCAATGCGTGCTTCATGATGACCAGCCGCTCGGTCACGCCTTTGGCGCGGGCGGTACGGATATAGTCCTGTTTGATCACATCCAGCATGCTGGTTCGGGTGATACGCGCAATACTTCCCGCATATCTGGTACCCAGTGCAATACTTGGAAGGATATAATTGGGAATCCCGTCAAAACCGGAGATGGGAAGCAGGTCCAGCTTCAGGCCAACCACGATCTGCAGGATGATGGCCACCCAGAAAGCCGGGGCGGAAACGCCGACCATGGACAGCGTCATGAGAAGCGAATCGATCCACTTTCCCCGGTTTACCGCAGCCACGACGCCGCAGATGACGCCAATGACCACTGCAAACACAAAGGCCATGGCAGCCAGCTTGGCGGTGACCATGAAGGCACGGACCAGGGCGTCCGTCACCACTTCATTGGTAAAGTAGGATTTGCCGAAATCCAGATGGATTGCTCCTTTGAGAAAATTCAGGTATTGCTGCGGCAGCGGAACATCCAGGCCCATCGCGTGGCGTACCATCTCAATGGTCTGTTCGTCCGCACGTTTATCAAGCATCATGGCGACCGGATCGCCAGGCACAACATTCAGCAGGATGAACGTAATCAGTGTGATGCCGATGAGAACGAAAATCGTCTGGCAGAGCCGTTTCAATGTATAGGATAACAATGCTTTTCCTCCTATGTGTGGGCCAAATTCTTTGTAACGTTACAAGCTACGGCAGGATTTCAAGAATCCTGCCGTAGCGACTGTTCAGTTTGACCGGTTTGATACCGCGGTCAAACCTGTTACTCCGTTACAAT
>FR890904.1 GCA_000436875.1 Oscillibacter sp. CAG:155
GGTGGAGGATCTGCAGAAGGTGGACGGAATCGGGGAGAGCGCCGCAATTTTACTCAAACTGACACCGCAGCTGTACCACAAGGCACGGATGGAGGAGACCGCCCGGGAGACGGTGCTCAACTCCTCGGAACGGGCGGGCGCCTATTTGCTGGAGCGCTTTTCCGGTGAGTCACGGGAGGTCATCTATGAGCTGTGCCTGGACCGGAAGGGAAAGCTGCTGGCCTGCAAGCGCTTGGGGGAAGGCGGCGTGTCCTACGCGGATCTGGATATCCGCAAGCTGGTGGAAAACGCACTTCTGACCTCTGCCAGCGCAGTCATCCTGGCCCATAACCATCCCAGCGGCGTGGCACTGCCCTCGCCGGAGGATTACGCCACTACGGACCGGGCCAAGCAGGCCCTGGCCACGGTGGGCGTTCCGCTGACCGATCACATCATCGTGGCTGATCAGGACTTTGTTTCCTTTGCGGATTCCGGATACCTGTTGTGAAAAATCGAACAAATGTAGTATTTTCAAAAGCGCCGTGTTACAATGACACCATCCCGAATCTGCGCCAGCCGGAATTTACAGAGGCCTGCCGCGGATCGACGTCCGTACGGAGCGTGTGAAATGCCGAATTTTCAAGTTGTATCTGAATACCAGCCCTCCGGCGACCAGCCCCAGGCCATTGCCAAGCTGGCGGAGGGCATCGAGAACGGATTGAAGGAGCAGGTGCTGCTGGGCGTCACCGGCTCCGGAAAGACCTTTACCATGGCCAAGGTCATTGAAGCTGTCCAGCGCCCGACCCTGGTGCTGGCCCACAACAAGACCCTGGCGGCCCAGCTCTGCGCGGAGTTCAAGGAGTTTTTTCCCAACAACGCCGTGGAGTATTTCGTGTCCTATTACGATTACTACCAGCCGGAGGCCTATATCCCCCATACGGACACCTATATCGCCAAGGACGCCGCCACCAATGACGAGATCGACCGGCTGCGCCTCTCCGCCACCTGCGCGCTGCTGGAGCGGCGGGATGTGATTGTGGTCTCTTCTGTCTCCTGCATCTACGGCCTGGGCGAGCCGGATGACTTCGCCAAGCTGGTGGTTTCCTTGCGGGTGGGAGCCGAATGGGATCGGGATGAGCTGCTGCGCCGCCTGGTGGAGATCCGCTATGAGCGCAACGATATTGCCTTCGAGCGCAATATGTTCCGGGTCCGGGGTGACACAGTGGAGCTGTACCCGGCTTATTATAAGGACCGGGCCATCCGGGTGGAATTTTTTGGGGATGAGATCGACCGCATCAGCGAGTTCAACCCCGTCACCGGTGCGGTGAACCGGGTGCTGAACCACATCGCCATCTACCCCGCCAGCCACTATGTCACCACCAAGGAGAAGATGGACAAGGCCATCGGCCAGATCCGCAAGGAGTTGGAGGAGCAGGTCAAGTTCTTTACCGACAACAACCAGCTGGTGGAGGCCCAGCGCATCCGCCAGCGGACGGAGTACGACATGGAGATGATGGCGGAGCTGGGATATTGCTCCGGCATCGAAAATTACTCCCGCATCATCTCCGACCGGCCCGCCGGCTCCGCTCCCATGACGCTGCTGGACTTTTTCCCCGATGACTTCCTGCTCTTTGTGGATGAGTCCCACGTGACGCTGCCCCAGGTGCGGGCCATGTACAACGGGGACCATGCCCGTAAGGATTCCCTGGTGAAGTACGGGTTCCGGCTGCCCTGTGCCTACGATAACCGGCCATTGAAATTCGAGGAGTTTGAAGAGCGGATCGGTCAGGCGGTGTTTGTCTCCGCCACCCCCGGCCCCTATGAACGGGAGCGGGCAGACCAGGTGGTGGAGCAGGTCATCCGTCCCACCGGACTGCTGGACCCGAGAATCGAGGTCCGGCCCGTCACGGGGCAGATCGACGACCTTATGGACGAGATCAAGATCCGCAGCGGGAAAAACGAACGGGTGCTGGTGACGACCCTCACCAAAAAGATGGCGGAGGATCTGACGGAGTATTTGAAAAACGCCGGCATTCGGGTGCGGTATATGCACTCGGACGTGGCCACCATCGAGCGGATGGAGATCATCCGGGGATTGCGGCTGGGAGAGTTCGACGTGCTGGTGGGCATCAACCTGCTGCGGGAGGGCCTGGACCTGCCGGAGGTTTCTCTGGTGGCGATTCTGGACGCGGACAAGGAGGGATTCCTCCGGTCCGAGACGTCCCTCATCCAGACCATCGGCCGGGCGGCCCGCAACGCGGAGGGTCTGGTCATCATGTACGCCGACGAAATCACCCCCTCCATGCGGGCGGCCATCGACGAGACGGAGCGCCGCCGCACCATTCAGGACGCCTATAACCGGGCCCACGGCATTGTACCCAAGACCATCATCAAAGGGGTCCGGGAGGTGCTGGAGATCTCCCAGACACCGGAGGAGGAGACCGGCCGGGGCCGGAAGAAGCGCAAGCTCACCGAGCAGGAACGCGCGGCGGAAATCGCCAAGCTGGAAAAGGAAATGAAGGAAGCCAGCAAGATGCTGGAATTCGAATACGCGGCGGTGCTGCGGGACCGGATCATCGAGCTGCGGGGCGAGAAATAAAGCATTTTCAATTCAAAGCTCCGCAGGGGGAAAAGCCCGTGTTTTCCGCAAGCTCCGGCCAAATGGCCATTCCTGTCGGAGCCCGGTGAAAACGAGGGGAAAAGAGGACCTTATTATGTGGTTTATTTTTGCACTGCTGTCGGCGGTATTTGCCGCGCTGACGTCCATTCTGGCCAAGATCGGAATCGCGGGCGTCAGCTCCAATCTGGCCACAGCCATCCGCACCATTGTGGTACTGGTGATGGCCTGGGGAATCGTATTGCTCACCGGTGAGATCGGGGGAGTGCGGAACATTTCCGGCCGCAGCTGGCTGTTCCTGGGACTCTCCGGCGTTGCCACCGGCCTCTCCTGGCTTTGCTATTACCATGCCCTGCAGCTGGGACAGGCCAGCAAGGTGGTCCCGGTGGACAAGTTCAGTGTGGTGATCTCCCTGGTGCTGGCATTTTTGATCTTGCATGAGACAGTGGATGCAAAGACGATCCTGGGGGCAGTGCTGATAACAGCCGGGACCCTGTTGATGATTTTGTAAGGATTTGCCGCCTGAGGGGAGGAGACCGTATGGAAGGAAGGCACACGCGGCTTCAAAAGGGAGTACTGATCGTTCTGGCTGCTCTCGCGGTGGTGTTTTGTGTGCTGATGCTGTGCTCCCGGCTTCATCCCGGCGTGGTTTTCGACGGGACGCTCCTGCGGCTTCAGGAGGCGGACGGCGGGACCACTTATACCGGAAAACTCCACGGTGAGCAGGTCTCCGTCTCCGTTGTCCGGGAGAGTGGAGCTGTCACCACCGTCACCTGCACGGTGGAGGATCAAACCCCGGATGTCTACCGGATGGAATATCCGCTGGACCCGATCCTGGCGGCGGACGGGCCGGCAGAGGGGCAGATGGTGGACGGCATCCGCATCACCAAAAACGGGAAAACCCTGTTTGAGGGGGGATTTGACCGGGATACGGCTTCCAGCGGCTTTGGGTGGTATGATGCCGGCGGGCGATGGGACTCCGGCGTGGCTGTTTCTTCCAATGTCGGAGGAGGACAAGCAGGGCAGACCCTGTCTTTGACGCTGGATGAGCGGAATGTCATGTATTTTGCAAGAGGTCCGGAACTGACGGCCCGGGGCAGCTGGGTACTGTATGGGATGATGGTGTTCCTCTCCATCCTGGCGGCACTGGACACGGCATTTCCCCTGACTCTGTTCCGTCTGCGGCATTGCTGCGACGTCCGCAATCCGGAACCGACGGATCTGTATCTTGCCATGCAGCGTCTGCGGTGGGTGCTGTACCCGGTGCTGCTGCTGTTTGGCTACCTCTTTGCGCTGCGGGTGCTGCCGTAGCAACGACTTTCATCAAGATAAAGGAGAACATTTCTCATGGCGTTTGGCAGTATGTCGTTTCTGTTCGGATTTTTGCCGGCAGTGCTGCTTTGTTATTTTCTCTGTCCCACCCGGTGGCGGACGGCACGCAACGGCGTGCTGCTGGTGTTCAGCCTGGTGTTTTATTGCTGGGGCGGTGTGCGGCTGCTGCCGGCATTCGCGGTGTCCTGCGTGGGCAACTGGGCGGCGGCACTGCTGGTGTCCCCGGGGCGGCGGCACAGGAAGGCAGTGTATGCCGCGGCGGTGGTACTCAATCTTTTGATGCTGGGCTATTATAAGTACACCGGCTTTCTGCTGGGCAATCTGGCGGCGCTGGGCATGGATGTGACGGTGCCCTCCATCGCGCTGCCGGCGGGCATCTCGTTTTTCACCTTCCAGGCGGTGGCTTACCTGACAGACGTCTACCGGGGCACCATCCCGGCGGAACGGAACCTGGGGCGGGTCACGCTGTTCATGGCATTTTTCCCTCAGCTGCTTCAGGGCCCCATCCTCCGTTACGGGGAGTTCGGCCCGGCCCTGCTGGACCGGCGGGAGAGTGCGGACGAGGCCGCCGACGGTGCCGTCCGGTTCTGCTTCGGCCTTGCCAAAAAGGTGCTGCTGGCGGACGCTCTGGGACAGGTGGCGGACGGCGCCTTCGCCGCGGGAGATCACCTGACGGTGTCCCTGGCCTGGCTGGGGGCGGTGGCCTACACGCTGCAGCTCTACTTTGATTTTTCCGGCTATACGGATATGGCTATCGGCCTGGGCCGGGTGTTCGGTTTCCGCCTGCCGGAGAACTTCAACTATCCCTATATCTCCAAATCTGCCTCGGAGTTCTGGCGCCGGTGGCACATGACCCTCTCCTTCTGGTTCCGGGACTATGTGTATATTCCGCTGGGCGGCAACCGCTGTTCCCGGGCACGGCATCTGCTCAACCTTCTGGTGGTGTGGATGCTGACGGGGCTGTGGCACGGTTCCGCCTGGAATTTCGTGCTATGGGGTCTTTATTATGCGGTGCTGCTGATCGGGGAGAAGTTTCTCTGGGGCAAGGCACTTCAGAAGCTGCCGGGCCTGGTGCAGCATGTTTATGCCCTGGTGCTGATTATCGTGGGCTGGGTGCTGTTCCGCTCCGGGAGTCTCGCCCAGGTGGGGGAGATGGTCTCCGCCATGTTCGGCTCCGCCCCCGGCGGCGTTTGGAGCGGCGAATCCGTGTACTATCTGCGCCAGTATGCTTGGGAGTGGGCAGTGGCCGTGATCGCGGCGATGCCGGTGAAAAACTGGCTCTCCACCCGGCTGGAAGCCCGGCGGGCGGCAGGCAGTACCGCTGCCGCGGCGACGCTGGCATGGGGTGTGAAGCTGTTGGCCTTTATCCTGCTGGGCTGGTCTGTGGTGCGGATTTTGAGTACCGGCGTTCAGTCCTTCCTGTACTTCCAGTTCTGAGAGGGGGCGTGCTGCATGAATCGAATTTCCAAGCGGGCCTTTCTGGCACTGCTGCTGGCGGTGCTCTTCGCGGTGCCTGCCGGTGTGATCCAGTGGTCCCATAAGGAGACCACTGCCTACTATGAAAACCGCACCCTGGCGGAGCGCCCGGCCCTGACCTGGCAGAGCCTGTGGGACGGCACCTTCGCCACCGCCTTTGAGAGCTGGTTCTCCGACCACGCCCCCGGCCGCACCACGCTGCTGGAGGCGGATACCGCGGTGCAGATGAACGTGCTGCACCGCCCGGTGGTCAACGACATCGTGCTCTCCGCCGACGGTGTGCTGGTGCCGTTTTTGAGTTACGACGAATACACGGAGCAGGACTACGCCGGCCCCGCCGCGTCTATTGCGGAAAATTACGGCAAGCTCAACGACCATGTGAAAGCCAATGGCGGTTCCTTCTATTTTGTGGGCCTGCCGGAACAGCGGGTCTACTTTGAGGAGAAGTTTCCGGACTATCTCAATAACCACGAGACAGAGGCCCAGACGGCGGATGCGCTCTTTATCCAGGCCCTGGAGGACCAGGGTGTTCGCTTTTTGAACATGGAAGAGGTGTATGACGCCCTGGGCCGCCCGGAGGAGTTCTACTCCACCGTGGACCACCACTACAATTATTACGGCGCCTATACCGCTTACCGCTCCATCATGGACACACTGGCATCGGACGGCTGGAATCTGCCGGTGCTGACGGAGGACAGGATCGACCTGGTGGAGCAGCCCTTCCCCTATATCGGCTCCCGGAACCGCAAGCTCTATAACCTCTGGCCCAACACGGACAAGGCGGTCATCGGCGTGCAGAAGGACCCGGTGGCCTTTACCCGCTACGACAACGGAGCGCTCTCCGAAAAGCCGCTGTTCATCCTGCCGGAGGACCCGGCCATGCCCACCACGTACAACCTGTACATGGGCGGCGACTTCGGGGAGACCGTTCTGGAGACGGACCGGCCGGAACTGCCGGACGTGCTGATTTTCGGAGATTCCTTCACCAATGCGTTGGAGACGCTGCTCTACGCCTCCTTTGACGAGACCCATATCCTGGACCTGCGGTACTACACCGACAAGAGTCTCAAGGACTATATCTCCGACTACCAGCCGGACATCGTGCTGTGTGTCCAGAACGACACGTTCTATTACAGCACCACCGGAAACGGCAACGTCTGGGAGAACTGACGCCATGCAGGCGCAAAAAAATTACGCCCGCCGGGCCTGCGCCGCCATTCTGGCAGCTGCGGCGCTGTGGGGCGTCATCGGGGTGTGGAACCGCCGCCTGATGGCGGCGGGGCTTTCCCCCACGTCTATTGTGACAGTGCGCAACTGCGGCGGCATGCTGCTGCTGGGCCTGGTGCTGGCGGTCCGAAACCGGTCGGTGTTCCGGGTGCGCAGGGAACATCTGAAGTACTTTTTCGGCACGGGTGTGGTGAGCGTGGTGCTCTTCACCGCATGCTATTTCTCCTGCCAGAAGTTATGTTCACTTTCGGTTGCCTCCGTGCTGCTGTATACCGCACCTTCCTTTGTGGTACTGCTTTCCGCTCTGCTGTGGCGGGAGCGGGTGACGGGGCGGAAACTGGCGGCATTGGGGCTGACGCTGGTGGGGTGTGCGCTGGTGTGCGGGCTCTTTTCCGGACAGGTCACCGTCACGGCGGCGGGGGTGCTGCTGGGCCTGGGGGCCGGATTTTTCTACGCCCTGTACAGCATCTTCGGCCGGTATGCCCTGGCCCACTACGGTTCCATGACAGTGACCATGTGGACGTTTCTCTTTGCGGGGCCGGCCTCATTGGTGCTGCTGCGGCCGTCGGAATTGGCGGCGGCCTTTTCCGCTCACGGCACCTGGATCACGGCGGTGGGACTGGTGGCGGTGTCCACGGCGGCGCCGTATCTGCTCTACACCTGGGGCCTTGCCCGGGTGGAATCCGGTCGGGCCTCCATTCTGGCAAGCCTGGAACCGGTGGTGGCATCTCTTGCGGGAACGCTGCTCTTTCACGAGCCTCTCAGCGCCGCGACGCTGGCGGGCATTGCCTGCGTGCTGGCAGGCGTATCGATTTTGAGGTGATACCATGGCAAAGCATAAAGAAGAAAAGACCAATGTGATGCGGATTCTGGACCAGAAGAAGATCCCCTATACCGCCCGATTCTACGAGGAGGGCGAGGGTCCGGAGGGGACCCGGGAGTATGGTGTCCATGTGGCCCAGGCCCTGGGGCAGGACCCGGCCCGGGGCTTCAAGACGCTGGTGGCCCGGGGCGCATCCAAGGGCATTTATGTATTTGAAGTGCCGGTGGCGGAGACCCTGGATTTGAAGAAAGCCGCCCGGGCGGTGGGGGAGAAGTCCATCCAGCTGCTCCACGTCAGCGAGATTAACGCCGTCACCGGCTATATCCGGGGCGGATGCAGCCCCGTGGGCATGAAAAAGGCGTACCCCACCGTGTTCCATGAGACGGTGACGGATTACGACACCGTCTACATCTCCGCCGGGAAGATCGGTGCCCAGGTGGAGTTAGCCCCTGGCCCTGTGCTGGAACTGCTGGGCGCCGAAACGGCGGACCTCATCGTGAAAGAGGGATAACCCCAGGTGCAGCCCCACGGCGAAAGCGTCGGCGGACCACTGGAGGTAGCGCTCATAAAAGGCGTCGTCCAGCCGCAGCCGGACATCCGCGTCCAGGGAGAGACCGTCCAGCAGCTCCTCCAGGCTTTCGTGGTCATAGGGGCAGACCTCCCGCAGCGTTTGGACGCAGTAGGAGTCAAAGAGCTTTTCATAGATGGGATTCATCGTATCCACCACCTTAAATAGAACATTTAATGTTCTCTATAAGGTTATTGTAGAACATTAAATGTTCTGCGTCAAGGAGAATTTCCATGGAGACATTGAAGGAATTTGGGGAAAGACTGAAATTGCTGCGAAAGGAACAGAAACTTTTTCAGCGCGATATGGCGGAATTTTTACAGATCACAGAGGTGCATTACCGCCGGATGGAAGCGGGAAAGGTCAATGTCCCCACCTTGACCCTGTGCGCCCTGGCAGACCGGTTTGGCGTGACCACAGACTATCTGCTGGGCCGCAGCGAGGACCGGGGCGGACCGTCCGCCTCCTGAGGGAACCTTTTATCAATCACAATCGAAGGAGACAACAGCGCATATGCAGGATCAGATCATCGTCAAGGGCGCCCGGGTCAACAACCTGAAAAACATCGACGTCACCATCCCCCGGGACAAGCTGGTGGTGATGACGGGCCTCTCCGGCTCCGGCAAGAGCTCCTTGGCCTTCGATACCATCTATGCCGAGGGCCAGCGGCGGTACGTGGAGAGCCTCTCCTCTTACGCCCGGAT
>FR890905.1 GCA_000436875.1 Oscillibacter sp. CAG:155
GCGTTTTGCAGCCCCTGACAGTGCGGCGCACAGCGGCGGGCTGGGAGCTGGTGGCCGGAGAGCGGCGGCTGCGGGCCGCCCGGATGGCGGGACTGGAGACGGTCCCCTGCCTGGAGACCGCAGCGGACGACCGCCGCTCCGCCCTGCTGGCCCTGGTGGAAAACCTGCAGCGGGAGGACCTGCACTACTTTGAGGAGGCGGCGGCCATCGCCGCCTATCTCCAGCAGACCGGCGCCACCCAGGAGGAGGCCGCCGCCCAGCTGGGCCGCTCCCCTTCCGCCGTGGCCAACAAGCTGCGGCTGCTGCGCCTGTCCCCGGCCTGCCGGGCGATCCTGGTGGAAAACAATCTCACCGAGCGCCACGCCCGGTGCCTTCTGCGGCTGGAGGACGAGGAGGAGCGGCTCTCCGCCGCCCGGTATCTGGCCCAGCACCATCTGAACGTGGCCCAGGCGGAGCAGTACGTGGAGCGGCGGCTGGCCGCTTTGCAGACCACGCCCCCGGCAGGGCGGAAAACCTACATCATCAAGGACGTGCGCCTGTTTCTCAACAGTCTGGACCGGGGCCTGCGGCTGATCCGGGAGGCGGGCGTGGACGCCCGGACGGAGCGGCAGGAGACGGAAGAGGACATCCTGCTGACCATCCGTATCCCCAAACAGCGCCGGGGCGTCTCCTGACGCTGGAAAATTTTGTTGTTACAGGATTGTAATGCTTTTTTTGCGTCCCGTGTGCTAAACTAAAGAGAACCTCGCATAGGCTGGGAACCACCGCCTATGGGATCATTGCAGCAAACGGGAGGGCTTCATGGAGCAGACGACAAAAGAAGCCATTGCACAGCGCAACGGCGGAAAGCGCCTCAGCGGCGGCGCCGGGAAAAAGCCGCTGATCATTATTGGAATTCTGGTGGCCGTGCTGGCTGCCGCGTATCTGGGCCTGTGCGCCTACGCCGGGTCCCTGGACGTCTTTTTCCCCAACACCACCATCAACGGTGTGGATGTGGCGGGCATGACGGTCCAGCAGGCCGGGGACGAACTGCGCAGCGCTCTTCCCCAGCGGACCATGGCATTTTACCTGCCGCTGACGGACAAGAGCGGAGACGGCGTCACCGCGCCGGAGGGCGACACCCTCTACGACCCAGAGCCCGCCGCCACCGTCACCTGTGCCGACCTGGGCATCACCCAGGACCTGGACTACTCCGACTACGCCCAGTCGGTCTTTGACCGGTCCCAGGGCCAGACCGGCTTTTTCCGCGGCGGTTGGAACCTCCTGGCCCATCTCTTCCACAGCCAGGGCGCCAAGGGCGTCTACCTGGAACCGGACGAGACCGTGCTGCAGGAGAAGCTGACGGAACTGTCCCAGACCTTCTCCCGTCCCGCTCAGGACACCGCCTATGAAGTGGGACAGGACGGCCTGACAGTGACCCGGGAGTTGGACGGTCTGGAGGTGACCGAGGCAGAGTTGGAGCCCCCCGTCCGGGAAGCCCTCTCCTCCGAGGCCGACGGTGCGGTCTATGTGGACGCCACGGTCCTGCCCGCCCAGGCCCTCACCGCCCAGGAGATTCATGATACCGTGGCAGGCAACATGAAAAACGCCGGCTATGACGCCGCCACCGGCTCCATCACCCCGGAGCAGGTGGGCGCCGAGTTCGATGTGGCCGAAGCCCAGTCCCTGCTGGACGCGGCAGCCCCCGGCGAGACCGTGGAGATCCCCGCCCAAATCGAGCAGCCCCGGGTCACCGCCGACGAACTCAAGGGCGTTTTGTTCCGGGACGTGCTGGGCCAGTGCCGCACCCATGTCTCCGGCTCCTCCGCCCGCATCAGCAACGTCAAGCTCTCCGCCGCCGCCTGCAACGGCGTGGTCCTCAATACCGGGGATGTCTTCTCCTACAACAACACCACCGGCCAGCGCACCACCGCCAAGGGCTATCAGGCGGCTCCCGCCTATGTGGGCGGCGAGACGGTGGACGAAGTGGGCGGCGGCGTGTGCCAGACCTCCTCTACCCTGTACTACGCCTGCCTGCGGGCCAATCTGGAGATCACCGAGCGCTACGCCCATCGGTACGTGCCCGCCTACATCGACTGGGGCATGGATGCCACCGTCTCCTGGGGCGGTCCGGACTACAAGTTCACCAACAACACCGATTACCCCATCAAGATCGTCACCAGCTACTCCGGCGGATATCTCACGGTGAAGATCCTGGGCACCAATGTGGACGGTACATACGTGAAGATGACCAATGAGGTCCTCTCCAAGACCAACTGGGAGACCGTCTACAAGGACGATCCTTCTCTTCCCGCCGGCACGGAGAAGGTCACCACCACACCCTACACCGGCTATAAGGTCAAGTCCTACCGCAACGTGTATAGCGCCAGCGGCAAGCTGATTTCCAGCACCTATGAGGCCACCAGCGACTACAAGGTGCGCAACAAGGTCATCACCCGGGGCCCCGCCCTGCCGGCACAGCCTGAGACCCCGGTCACCGGCCCGGCGGAGACGCCGGTGGAAACGCCGACGGAGACCGTGCCGTCCACGACGACGCCGGAGACCTCCGCCCAGACCCCCCAGACGGACCCATCCCAGGAGCAGACCCAGACGCCCGCTCAGGAAACTCCCGCCGAACCCTGAGACATCGGAACAGGCAGCTGACAGCTGCCTGTTCTTTTTTTGCTGCCGCCCGCGGACAGGTCCCCAGGAATTTCCGCGCCGGTTTACTCCGCCGGACGCATATACTAGCGCATATCCGTCTATTAGGGGAGGAATGGGGTCATGCACAGGCAAATCTGGCGGGCGGCAGTGCCGCTTTTGCTCCTGGCGGCAGTGTGCGGGGCGCTGTGGCCCTTCCGCCGGTTCATGACCGCCGAGGCCATCTCCCGCGCTTCTCCAAAGCAGATGTGGCTGGCAGCCGGCTTTTTGCTGGTGCTCTACGGCGTCAAAAGCGTCTCTTTCTGCTTCCCCATGTCGGCACTGACAGCGGCGGGCGGGCTTCTCTTCCCCTACCCCGCCGCGCTGGCGGTCAATCTCACCGGCACCGCCGTGGCTCAGACCCTTCCCTTCCTGCTGGGCCGGCGGAACCGGCAGCGGGCCGCGGCACTTCTCACGCGGTTCCCCAAAGTGGAACGGCTTCTCGCAGGAGAGCAGGACCATGCGGGGCTGCTGGTCTTTTTGCTGCGGCTGGCGGGGGCGTCTCCGGGGGATCTGGTCAGTCTGGCGCTGGGAGCGGCGGGGATTCCACCCTCCCGTTATCTGCCGCCGGGACTGCTGGGCGCGGCACCCCGGGTAGCGGCAGCCACGCTGCTGGGCGCCGCCCTCTGGGACCCGTGGAGCCAGCGGTTCTGGGTTTCGGTGGGGATCAACGCCGCCATTACCGTTTTGTCTCTCACCATCTGGCATCTGTGCAGCTTCCGGCACTCCGATCCGCCGCGTTGAAAACAAACCAGCCCGGGACGGCGATGCCGTTCCGGGCTGGTTGATGCGGCTTTTCCATCAGGCACAGTGTCTGTTTATCCCACCAGCAAAAACTGCCAGGAAGCCAGCGTCCCCGGACCTGTAATGGATACCCGGGACGAAGAGGACAGGCGGAACGCAGACGGCTCTGTTATCTCCAGGATTGTCCGGGCCGTGTAGACTGCGCTGGTGCCGGTGGGATGCTGGATCACCACCGTCATGTCCGACAAATCCTCGTTGTTCATTTGCAGCACCACGGTGGTGGACACCGCCGTGTCCGCCGGGATCTGGAGCATGAACTGGACGTCATACACGCCGGGCCGCCAAACCTGCACCCGGGAGCTCACCGGCGTGAACACCTCCGGCGTATACCGCCGCTGCTCCAGCTCCAATCCTCCGAAGAGTGCGGTGTTCCGCAGCGTTCCGGTCTGCCATGCATGGAAGATGGCGGTGGACAGCGTCCCCGGTTCACCCTGGGGGCCCTGCTCACCCTG
>FR890906.1 GCA_000436875.1 Oscillibacter sp. CAG:155
CCGCGCCGTTTTGTCGACAGTTTGCTGCCTCCTCTGCCGGCGATTACTTCTTGGTCAGTTCGCCGGTTGCCAACTGGGTGAGGTAAGCATTGATAAAGCCATCCAGATCGCCGTCCATCACGGCGTCGATGTTGCTGGTCTCATAGGAGGTACGGGTATCCTTCACCATCTGGTAGGGCATGAAGACATAGGAGCGGATCTGGCTGCCCCACTCGATCTTCATCTGAACGCCCTTGATGTCGGAGATCTTCTCCGCGTGCTGCTGGGCCTTGAGTTCCATCAGCTTGGACTTGAGCATCTTCATGCAGTTGTCCCGGTTCTGGAACTGGCTGCGCTCCTGCTGGGAGGCCACCACGATGCCGGTGGGCTTGTGGATCAGCCGGACGGCGGAGGAGGTCTTGTTGACGTGCTGGCCGCCGGCGCCGCTGGCCCGGTAGACCTGCATCTCGATATCCTCGTCCCGGATCTCAATCTCATCGTCGTCAGCGATCTCCGGCATCACTTCCAGAGCGGCAAAGGAGGTCTGCCGCCGGGCGTTGGCGTCGAAGGGGGAGACCCGCACCAGCCGGTGCACGCCGTTTTCACTCTTCAGGAGGCCATAAGCGTTCTCGCCCTGGATGGAGATGGATGCGGACTTGATGCCCGCCTCGTCGCCGTCCTCGTAATCCAGGATCTGATAGGTAAAGTCATGCCGCTCCGCCCAGCGGGTGTACATCCGATAGAGCATCTGGGCCCAGTCCTGGGCCTCGGTGCCGCCGGCACCGGCGTGGAAGGTCAAAATAGCATTGTGGTTATCGTATTCACCGGAGAGCAGCGTGGTCAGCCGCGCCTCCTCCAGCCGGGTCTCCAGCTGGTCAAAGCCGGTCTTGAGCTCCTCCAGGAGTTCGGCGTCGTCTGCCTCCTGTCCCATCTCGCACAGGGCGGTGAGATCCTGCCACTCGGTAATGAGCTTTTCCTGACGGCTGATCTTGTTCTGCAGCTGCTTGAGCCGCTGCTGGACCTTCTGGGACCGCTCCAGATCGTTCCAGAACCCGTCCTGGGCCGTCTCATCCTCCAGACGCTGCGCCTCGGCCCGGGCGCCGTCCAGATCCAGGGCCGCCGAGAGCTTGTCCAGCTCGGGCTCCAGATCCCGCAGCTTTTGCTTGTAGGCGTCGTATTCGATCAAAGCCATGGCGTTTCTCTGCTCCTTTTCACTCGAATTTCATTAGCCATAGTATTATACCGAAGGAAATATATTTTGTAAAGGAAAACGTGCAGAATCTTCCTAAAACCGGCCAAATCCGTGCATCTTGTATCCTTTCCGGTGCCTCAGGAAGATATTTCCTGGGAAATTTTATGCGCGGTACATCTTTGTTCATAATTTGTTCATGATTTGAGAGGGCTTTTTCGATATGGTACAAGTAGAGAGAAACCATCCATCAGAGCGCATTATGGAGGGAGAACTATGAAAGGTTTATGGAAAAAACGCCTGTTGGCAGGCCTGCTGACATTGGTCATGGTGGTGAGCCTGGTCCCCGCCGCCCTGGCAGATGATGAGGAGCACCACTACTCCCCGGACTGGTCCAGTGACGCGTCTGATCACTGGCATGTCTGCACCGATCCGGGCTGTCAAGCCAAGAGCGCCTATGAACCCCACAACTTCGGGCTCATCGTCACCACCAAGGATGCCACCTGCTTCCAGCCTGGCGAGGGGTATCAGGAGTGCACCGTCTGCAAGTATAGAAAGACGGTGTCCATCCCCGCTACCAACGACCACAAGGCAGCCTCCGACTGGTCCTGGAACGACACCAAGCACTGGCACGCCTGCACGGTGACGCCCGGCTGCCCCCAGCACCTCGATGAGGCCAGCCACACCTTCCGCTCCGGCGAGTATTCCAGCGATGCCAGCTATCACTGGCAGATCTGCACCGTCTGCGGCGGCACCTCCGCAAAAACCGCCCACACGGATTCCAACGGCGACGGCATCTGCGATGTGTGCAAGCGGGGCGGCATGCCGGTGACCAACCGGATCACCGTCACCTTCATGAACGGCTCCAGCACATACAGCACCCAGACCATCACCAAGGGCTCCACGCCCTCCAACCCCGGCACGCCCTCCAAATCCGAGAGCGGCAAGACTTACTCCTTCGTTGGCTGGACCACCTCCAACCCCGGCAGCTCCGCCATCTACAACGGCCAGAGCTACAAGAGCTCTTCCCAGGTGGCCAGCACTTCCCTGACCGGCAACACCACATATTACGCGGTTTACAATATCACTTCCAGCAACACCTTTACCTATTATATCCGTGCGGGCAAACAGGTTTCCTTTGACCGCAGCGATTTCCGGGACGTCTATGAAAACGCCTTCTCCTCCGGCTCCCTGCGCTGGGTGGAATTTGAGACGAGCGACACTCTCTCCACCTCCCGGGGCACCGTCTACTATGACTACGGCGGTTCGGACGAGAAAGCCTTCACCCGCAGCAGCCTGGAAGATGAGCGGTTCTATTACAGCGACAGTGACTACGGCGATTATGCGCTGGATGACCTGTCCTTCGTGGCCGGTGACGAGTCCCGCACCGTCACACTGGACTTCCGGGCCTGCTACTCCAGCTCCAAATACGCCGAAGGCACCCTGACCATTGAGGTGGAGGGCGGCACCAGCAGCTCCCACATCATCACCTACAAGGTGGACACCAATGACACGGTGGACTTTGACCGCCGGGACTTCAACGAGGTATTCCAGGAGGAGTACAGCAATTACACTTTGGAATATGTCACCTTTGAAACCGATGACACCCTCTCCTCTTCCCGGGGCACCGTCTATTATGACTATAACGGGAAAGACGAGAAGTCCTTCTCCGCCAGCAGTCTGGAAGATGAGCGGTTCTATTACAGTTCCAGTGACGGGGATTACGACCTCAACAGCCTGAGCTTTGTCTCCGGCGACAGTGAGCGTACCGTCACACTGGACTTCCGGGCCTATTACTCCAGCAGCCGCTATGTGGACGGCAAGGTCAAGATCCTTGTAGGCGACGTGGAGGAGGGCGACATCACCTACGAGGTGGACGCCGGAGACGAGGTGAAGTTCGACCGCAAGGACTTCAACGATTTCTTCCAGAAGGAGTACAGCGGCTACACCCTGCGTTATGTCTCCTTCAAGACCGACGACACCCTCAGTTCCTCCAAGTCCGGCCTGGTGTACTTCGACTACGACGGCAAGAACGAAAAGTCCTTCTCTGACTCCACCATCGACGATTACGATTTCTATTACAACGACAGCGATTACGGCAAGTATGCCCTGGATGATCTGAGCTTTGTGGCCGGCGACAACTTCGACAAGGCCGTCACGCTGCACTTCACCGCCTACTATTCCGACAGCC
>FR890907.1 GCA_000436875.1 Oscillibacter sp. CAG:155
CCCACACCGGCAGAGTTGCCCAGAAGGACACCCAAAATCGGCAGTTCACTCATAGATCAATTTCCTCCATTATTTTCCTCGGCAGCAGAAGTCGTTCTGTGCTTCCGTGGATGTTGTTTGCCTGATTATAAAGCAAATTCCATGCCAATAATTGAGGTTTTTTCTGAACGCTAAAGTCATATCAATTTTTTTGTCTATTCTGTGAACATTCTGTCAATTTTTTCGCACAAAGTGCACATGGAATTTTTACCATATTATTCCAAATTTCGGGTGACTTCTTATGGTCCCTCCCTCTCTTTTGAAACATTTTTTTCATTTTATTTGCTTAAAAGAAACTTTAAGTTTCATATTGTTTCAAATATTTGAGTCCCTCCGGGCTTTTTCCCTGAGGTAGTACCGATACCGGGCCCGCTGTTGCATCTCCCACCCCCGCTAAGACTTCCCACTTTTTTGTAAAAATTTTACGTCTCTTTTACGCCCATCTGTATCCTTTCGGTAAAAGAGATGCGCTGGTTTCTGCAAAATTACCGGTACGGGTTGACAGCCCCCTGGAATTGGCATAATATAAACAAGGTATCTGGAAAAACTGCATATCGTCCGGTAGGTAAGGCTACCACAGGGATATGGATCACTGCCGCGGAGTGATGGAGACATCATGAGAGGGTTTGAACAGGTGATATCGAACACGAAGGTATCATCTAATGTGATTTCACCGCCTTGTGAAGCTAAAGCTTGAACGGTAAACGGGACCCCAACGGCGGGGAAAATCCCGGGAATGGAGTTCTCCAATCGTACCGGACGGGGCGATTGGAGCTTTTCTTTTTTTATTATGATGTTGAGAGGAAGGAGGACCCGCATGTTTGAGCATGAGGACAGTCAGACAGATTTACTGGAACAGATCGAGGATCTGATTCAGGAAAAACGATACGCCCAGCTGCGGGATCTTCTGGTTCCCATGGAGGCACCCGATATCGCCCAGCTCTGCGCGGATCTGGATGAAAAAACACTGCCCCTGGTCTTCCGCCTGCTGCCCAAGGAACAGGCGGCAGAGGTATTTGTGGAGCTGGACAGCGATCAGCAGGAGATGCTGATCCAGGGCTTTTCCAACACAGAGCTCAAAGAAGTGCTGGACGAGCTGTACCTGGATGATACGGTGGACATTGTGGAAGAGATGCCCGCCAACGTGGTCAAGCGGATTCTGCGCCACTCCGACCCGGAGACCCGCAAGAGCATCAATGAAATTCTGAAATACCCCGATGACTCTACCGGCAGCATCATGACCACGGAGTTTGTGGACCTGAAGGCCACCATGACAGTGGAGGCCGCCCTCAAACGCATTCGCCGGACCGGACCCGACAAGGAAACCATCAACATTTGCTACGTGATCGACGACCAGCGTCATCTTCTTGGCCTTTTGTCCATCCGCACACTGCTGCTGGCGGAAGACGACGATATCATCGACGACATCATGGAGCGCCACATCATTTCTGTCCACACGCTGGATGACCAGGAATCCACAGCCAGGGTCCTGAGCAAATACGATTTTCTGGCGCTGCCGGTGGTAGACACGGAGAACCGTCTGGTGGGCATCGTCACCGTAGACGACGCCATGGACGTTCTGCAGGAAGAGGTCACCGAGGATATCGAACTGATGGCCGCTATCCTGCCCGGCGACAAACCGTATTTGAAAACCGGCGTGCTGGAGACCTGGAAGGCCCGGACGCCGTGGTTGCTGGTGCTGATGCTCTCGGCCACCTTCACCGGCATCATCCTGACCCATTTTGAAAACGCGCTGGCGGCCTGCGCCATTTTGACCTCCTTCATCCCCATGCTCTCCGGCACCGGCGGCAACAGCGGAACCCAGGCTTCCACCGCTGTCATCCGCGCCCTGTCTCTGGGCGAGCTTCGGTTTTCCGATCTCCCCCGGGTCATTTGGAAGGAGTTCCGGGTCTCCATCTCCTGCGGCATCTGCCTGGCAGTGGCCAACTTCGTCAAGATGATGGTGGTGGATCGCTGGCTGATGCACAATCCGGCGGTCACGCCGTTGGTGGCGCTGGTGGTGTGTACCACCCTGATCGGCACCGTGATGTGTGCCAAGCTGGTGGGCTGCTCGCTGCCGCTGCTGGCCGAAAAACTTCACTTCGATCCGGCGGTCATGGCATCCCCCTTCATCTCCACGATTGTGGACTCGCTGTCCCTGCTCATCTATTTTCGCTTTGCCTCCTTGTTCCTGGGGCTGTGAGCAGGCAGACCCGGGAGACACCTATCTGCTATCTGGTAAAAAGAGAAGCCTGCGGGCTTCTCTTTTTTTCTCCTGCTGCACATATTTTTTGCATGCTGATGCAAACTAGCCATGGCGAAACGCCAAAACCATGTACGCAGGAGGATGAATGTATGATGAAGGATTCCACCAACAGCGGCTGTGCCTGCACGCCTAACCAGAGCATCAAGTGCACCGTGAGCAACTGTGCCCATCACTGCAAGGACCAGAACTACTGCGGCCTGAACACCATCACCGTGGGCACCCATGAGGCCAATCCCACCCAGAAAGAGTGCACCGACTGCCAGAGCTTCCAGATGAAATAAGCCCTCCGCGCCGGCTCCGGGGTCCGATTCCGCTCCCCGGAGCCCTCTTTCTGTTCTCTCACGGCTACATCGTTTCCAGGAGGCGGTATGATGCAACATATCTGGATCACCCGGATTGCCGGAGGGCTGGCCGGACTGGCCAATGGTCTTTTCGGCGGAGGCGGCGGCATGGTGTTTGTCCCCATTCTCGCTCGGTGGGGAACCCTCTCCCAGCGGCAGCTGTACGCCACCTGTGTCGGTGTTATTTTCCCCATCTGTCTGGTCTCCGCCGCCGTGTATCTTCTGCGGGGCGGTGTATCGCTGGCAGCCGCGCTGCCCTATCTGGCCGGCGGCTTTGTGGGCGGCTGGCTGGGCGGGAAATTCTACGGCAAAGTCCCCACCGTATGGCTCCGGCGGCTGTTCGCCGCATTTCTTTTTTACGCGGGGGTGAAGTATCTGCTGTGACGGAATGGCTCCTTCCCTTTCTCTGCGGTCTGGGGGCCAGCGTACTCTCCGCCTGGGGGGTCGGCGGCGGAACGCTGCTGCTGCTGGTAATGACGCTGCTTTTGGGCGTGGACCAGCGGACGGCCCAGGGGATCAACCTGCTCTTCTTCCTCCCTGCCGCTGCTTCCGCCCTGCTCTGTCACCGGAAAAACGGCTACCTGGACCGCTCCACCCTGCGCTCCGCCATCCCGCCGGCGGCAGCTTTTGCGCTGCTGGGTGCCTGGATCGCCACAGCAGTGGACGCAGATGTCCTGCGGCGTCCCTTCGGTATCTATCTGCTGCTGGCCGGCGTCAGTCTCCTGTGGCCGCAGGAGAAAAGAAAAGCGTGACCTGTAAATCAGGCCGCGCTTTTCTTTTTATGGTGCCAAGGTCTGCGCGGAGGTCTCATCTTCCGCCTGCAGAATCAAAGTGACGTCCATCAGCTCGCCGTCCCGGTAGAGGGTCAGCGTCAGGGCATCGCCCACCCGGCACTCCCGCCGAATCTTCATCAGGTCCTGACTGGATGCAATCGAGGTACCGTTGGCCGAGGTGATGAAATCTCCCACCTGGACCCCCGCCTTTTCCGCCGCGGAGTCCGGAACCACTTCCTGCACCAAAATTCCCCACAGGTCATCTCCCAGCTGCTCGCCGATCCGCGAGACGGAAACGCCAAGAGTCGGCTGGGGCTGCACCTCGCCGTAGGTCAGAAGGTCATTGACCAGCAGCCGGATGGTGTCGGAGGGAATGGCAAAACCCAGGCCCTCTACATTGGAATAGGAAGAGGTCATTTTGATGGTGTTGATGCCCACCACCTGTCCATACGCATTGATGAGCGGTCCCCCGGAGTTTCCGGAGTTCAGCGCAGCGTTGGTCTGGATCAGCGTCATACTCCTGCCGTCCACCGACACATCCCGGTTGATGGCGGAGACAATGCCGTCTGTCAGCGTTCCCCGCAGCTCCACACCAAGCGGATTTCCGATGGCGTACACCGGATCGCCCACCACCAGATCGTCGGAACTTCCAAACTCCGCCGCAGGCAGATCCGTCAGGTCCACCTTCAAAACCGCCAGGTCATTCTCCGCGTCTCCGGCCACATAAAAGGCCTGATAGGTTCGGTCCGTGCTGAGGGTGACGGTGCAGGAGGACCCGCCCTCCAGCACGTGGTAGTTGGTAAGGATGTATCCGTCCTGGGTGAAAATTACGCCGGTGCCCACGGACATGCCGTCCTCCAATTGGGCCATCACCGTCACCACCGCAGGGTTGAGCCGTGCGTAGATCTCCTGGGTGCTCAGTTCCGCGCCGTGGTTTTTTTCCACTGTCAGCGCTGCGCCCTCTCCATAGGGATATGTGGGGATGGTGATCTCCGCCGACGCGGAGTCCTCCGGGTTTTCATAGTCGTAATAAAAAGGGTCTCTGCCGCTCTCTCTGGAAAGCATCCCCTGCAGAATCCAGGCTCCTCCGGCAGCCGCCGCCAGCAGCAGGCAGCACACCGCAAAAATCAGGACTCCCTTTTTCCGCCGCCGGCGGCGCCGGCGGGAGGCAGGCCGAGGCGGAGCCATCCGCTTCGGCAAAGGCCGCCGATAGGTCTCCACCACCTCCTGGGGGTCTGGCTGGCGGTAGGTTTCCACAATTTCACCGGGAAACTGCTCCCGGCCCGTCCGTTCTTCCATGCAATTCCTCATGCGTCCATACTCAGCGAGAACGCAAACGTGGTAACGCCGTTTTCGCTGGTCACACTGATCTTTTCCTTATGCTGTTCCAGGATCGTCTTTACAATATACAATCCCAGGCCCACGCCGTCCTTGTCCTCGCTGCGGGACTTGTCGCTCTTATGGAACCGCTCGAACAGCAGCGGCAGTTCCTCTGCGGGAATGGTATCCCCCAGGTTCCGCACCGTCACCCGGGCCTTGCCGTCGATGGTGGTGACCCCCAGGTAGAGGGTCGTCCCCTCCCGGGCGAACTTGGTGGCGTTTTCCAGCAGGTTGTAGATCACCTGGGTGATCATATCATTGTCTCCCCGCACCAGAATGGGCTCTTCGGGAATGTCTGCATCCACATCCAGATGCCGGTCCGTAATCTTCTTTTCCATGGAGATCAGCACCCGGCGCATACTCTCGCAGATGTCAAAATGGCTGCCGTTTTTCAACGGGTCCATGACCTGGAGCTGGCTGACATCCAGCATCCGCCGGACCAGACGGCTCAGCCGCCGGCTCTCGTCGGAGATGATCTGCAGATACTGCCGCTCGTTTTCCGGCGGGATGGTGCCGTCCAGGATACCGTCCGTATAGCCGGCGATGGTGGTCATGGGGGTCTTCAGCTCATGGGAGATATTCGCGATAAACTCCCGCCGCTGCCGCTCCGTCTGCTGGAGCGTCTCAGCCATGTTGTTAAAGGATGCGGCCAGTTCACCCATTTCGTCGTTGCGGCCGTAGTCCTTCATGCGCACATCAAAATCTCCCTCGGCATACTGCCGGGTGGCCTGGACCATCTCCCGGATGGGCTGCACCTGCCGCATGGCGGTGATGGAGGAGGCCATAAAGGCGATCATCAGCACGACAAAGGCTGTCATGAAAAAGAGGCCCACGAATCCCTGCCACATGCTGTCCGCCGAGGTGGACAGCGACACGGCATAGACCACGCCCACCGTCTGGTCCGTCTCCCGGTTCACCACAGGGACTCCTACCACCAGCCGCTTTTGCTCGTATAGCCCGCCCAGATCATCCCGGCGGGAAGCAGACCCATCCTCCAGGATCTTGCGGGTCATCTCCTCCGGCATGGTGACCACCTTGCCGCTGAGATTTTCGTCAGTAGACAGCAGCACATGGCCCTCCGTGTCACAGATCATGAACTGCACGTCCGACACCGTTGCGCCAAAAGAGGCCAGCTGCTGGAAACCGGGGTCGTTCTGCAGATTCTCAATATTGAGATACCGGCCGCTCTCCAGGTAATCCACAGACAGCCTGCTCATCACCTGGGCCCGGTCCAGCATCTCATCGCTTTGCTGGCTGCGGGCATAGTTATAGCTCAGGGAGAAAAAAGACGCGCCCAGCAAAAACAGCGTCAGCACCACCATGCCGGCGGTGACAAACAGCTGCCGCCAGTAAAGTCCCTGAAATCGCTTGTGAATCCGTTTCATCCTTCCGCCTTCTCCGGCTGTTTGGAACCGACAACCTCAAACTTATACCCAACGCCCCAGACTGTCTTGAGCGCCCACTGATCGCTGACGCCCTCCACCTTTTCCCGCAGGCGTTTGATATGCACATCCACCGTGCGGCTGTCGCCGAAATAGTCGAAGCCCCACACTTCATCCAGCAGCTGGTTGCGGGTGTAAACCCGGTTGGGTGTGGATGCCAGATGGTACAAAAGCTCCAGCTCCTTGGGCGGCGTATCGATCTTCTTGCCGTCCACGATCAGCTCATAGGAATCCAGATCGATCACCAGTTTGTCAAACGTCAGCCGCTTGGTGGTGTCGTTGGGGATCTCCGTCCGACGGAGCACCGCATTGATCCGGGCGATGAGCTCTTTCATCTCAAAGGGCTTGACGATGTAATCATCGGCACCCATCTCCAGGCCCTGAATGCGGTCAAAGACCTCACTTTTGGCGGTGAGCATGATGATGGGAACCTTGCTGGTCTCCCGGATCTTGGCGCACACTGCCCAGCCGTCCATCACCGGCAGCATGATGTCCAGCAAAATCAGATCCGGCACCTGCTTTTGGAACTCCTCAATGGCTTTGCCGCCATCCGCGGCAATCCGGACGTCAAAGCCCTCCTTTACCAGATACATGTGGATCAGCTCCGAAATGTTGCGGTCGTCCTCCACCACCAGAATATTCCGTCCCATGGCACTTCCTCCTGCGTATGTTGAATTTCTGCCCGTTCGTTTTCTTTCACGTATCATTATAACCCGCCGGACTTGGGTATGTTGAATTTTCTGTAAAATTTGCCCAGTGAATCAGGTTGTCTCCGTAATGGCAAGACACGGGTCGTCCGCTTCCTCCGCCGCCGTCAAAAAGGCTCTGAGGCCCACGGCGTCCACGCCGTCTCCCAGCCACACCGTCACACTGCCCCGGCGGGCGGTGACCCGCCGCAGAAGGCTGTCCGCCCCAGAGGAGCTTTTGAGTTCATAGGACGACCGGTCCAGATCTGCCTCCAAGCAACAGAACCCGGCCTCCTCCGCCTGCTGACGCGCCTGGCTTTTCTCGTTTTCCAAAACGGCCAGGCGGCTTTTGGTGCAGGTTGCCTGATAGAGCAGCTCATTGGCCGCCAACAGTTGTTCGGTCACGGACCGCTCCGGGTCCGATGCATCAACCGCAAGCCCTACAGCCTGTCCCGTGGCCATCATCCGCCGCAGCAGGCCCCCTTCCTGCGTCAGGAATTCCTCCGTGCAGAAAAAGGCCGCTTTGTCTCCTTTCCGGTCCAGTTCATCCAGCAGCGCTTCCACTGTCCCGCCGTCCGAAGCAAGCATGCACAAATAGACGTTTTTCCCCTCCGTCTCCTCGGTCTCCTCCGGCGTCTGGGGTTCGTCCGGCACGGTCTCCGGCGTCTGCTCATCCGTCTCTTTGCTGCGCAGATACTCGCTGTATCGCACCTCCATGGGATAGATCGCCGCGTCGGCAAAGGACTTGCCGGTCAGTCCCGCCTTATCATTGTAGATCTGGACCAGCCGCCCCCGGGGGACCTTCTGCTGATAATAGCTGATCCCAAAAAAGAGCGCAACCAGGGTCACGGGCACAAACACCTCGCCTCCCCGCTGAATTGCCGCCGGGGAATAGCTGATTCCCTCGTCATCGCTCACGGTTCCCTTTTCCAGGTCAAACAGCAGTGCCCGCCCGCTGCTGGACAGAATGGGCAGGTTCTGCGAAGTCCGGATATAATTGATTCCCAGTTCCTTACGCACCGTCCCGGTAAAAATGCTGGCGGGAATATACAAGTACCCATTGACCCAGAAGGGCATGGTCGCATCCGACAGCGGCAGCACTTCGCTGTTGACGGCGATAAAGCAGATCTCATCCGCTGCTTTGGCGGGCCATACCACCGCCTGACATACCAGCACCAGGGCACACAGCAGTGCCGCAGCTCTTCGTCTCATCGCCGTCGCCTCCTCCCGCCGCGGTGTTTTTTTGAATCCATTCTGGAATGTATTATTTTATCACGTATCCATCAACTTTGTAAAGCATCCGGCACATAGGCTTCTACCGTCACACCAGTGTAGTAATGGGTGAGAATCTCCCGGTAATCCGCACCGTCCCTGGCCATCTGCTCTGCGCCGTACTGGCTCATACCGACGCCATGACCGTAGCCGGTCACGAAAAATACCAGGTTCCCATCCTGAATTTCCCACTCAAAGCAGGCCGAACGCAGTCCCAGGATGCTCCGCAGGGTGCTGCCCTTCACCGTGACACCTCCCACCTCCACGGTGGAGACGCTGCCGGCCGTATCGGTGACGGCGTTTTGCAGCCAGGTCTCCACCGGGCCGGACAGATCCGCCTCCGGCTCCGCCGCCAGGACTTTTTCCCGGAACTGCTCCTGGGTAAACTCCGCGCGGCTGTAGTAGTTGGGAATGCTGTCCCCCTGCTCCGGAGAGGTAACGGACTGCAGATACGGCAGATCATTGAGCCACACCTGTCCCGCCGCCCGGGTCAGACCCGCCGACGAGGAGTGAAACACCGCCAGGATGGGCTCGCCGCCATAGAGGATGACCTGCCCGTCGGTGTCCCGGACTGCCGATTCGATCTTGCTCTCGTATGTATCCGCATCTGCGCCCCAGTTGGAGCGGGCCTGTTCCTCGCTGATATAAGCCTGACAGCAGGTGGAGTCCGTGCAGATGTCAGCGGTATCTCCATGGTTGCCGCCGGTCTGAATCTTGTAGTAGGTGTATGTCCGGGCCGCCACCGCCTGGGCCTTGAGTGCCTCTTCCTCAAACGAGGCCGGCATCTCCGCCCGCACCACGCCCACCAGATACTCCCCCACTGTCATCTCCCGCACCTCGCCGCCGTCCAGAACCTTCAAAACCGTCTTGCCGTCCAGTTCTCCCGGTACAAAGGGCGTCCCCTGGGACTCCGCTGCCCGCTCCTCCGACGAAAACAGTTCGGAGCGGAAGGGAACAATCACGATGAGCGGCAGCAAAAATAAAATCGCCATCAGCGCAGCGGATGCGGCCACGCTCTGCCGCAGCGGCGTCGTTCGTTTCATGGATTTCCTCCTCTTTTGCATCTTCTATGGGTTGTCCCTCCATCCTATGCGCCCGGGCGGGAAAACATGAGACCGCCGTGGACAAACCGCCCCCGCCGTGGTATACTAGGGCGAAACGTTTCCTTGAAAGGGATTATAATGCGATGATGAAACACAATCTGACTTTCCCCGCACTGGCCCTGGCGGGCGGTGCGGCGGCATTTGTTTTTCGGCTCCTGCAGGTGCGCACCGGGTTTGAAGCAGACACCGGGCTTCCGATCCCCGGAAATCCCTGGGGACTGATTTTGATTGTGCTGCTGGTCCTTGTGGCAGCGGCACTGGCACTGCTGGCCTGGAAACTGCCGCCGGAACCCACGGCTCCCGCGTTTCCGCAGGCCTTTTCCACCACCAGCACCGGAACTTTGACTGTTTTGATCATGGGTGTGTTTTTGCTGGGCGTCTCCGGCGTGCTGGATCTCTTCTCCGGTCTCAGCGCCGGGGCCTCCCTGCCGGCGGACGCCTATGCCATCACCGCCGACGGGGTCTCCCAAAGCGGCTTTTCCGCAAAGGAACATCTGATTCTGGGCCTGCTGACGCTTTTGTCCGCTGTGAGCCTCTTCCCGGCGGCAGCTGTCTGCCGCCGTCCCGGCAGCCACGAACCCTCCGCCGCACCCCGCAAAACCATGCAGGGAAATTTGCTGCTGGTACCGGTAGTGTGCCTGGTGATCCGGCTGGTGCTGGTCTACCGGGTGGATTCTATTGACCCGGTTTTGTCCGACTACTATCTGGAACTGCTGGCACTGGTCTTTTTGACGCTGGGCTTTTACCGGCTATCCTCCTTCGCCTTCGGCGCAGGACGGACCGACCGCTTCGCCCTGTACGCAGGGCTGGCTGTGGTGCTGTGCCTGGCCGTACTGGCGGACGGGTTCCGCTCCAGCCAGCTGCCCGTCACGCTGTTTCACGCCGGCGGAGCAATCACCCTGCTGGGCTTTTTGCTGCTGCGTATGGGAACGCCTCTTCCCGCCGGAAAGCGCCGGCGCCGCCGCGCCGCGCTGCCGGATGCGGACGACTGCACCGCACCGCCGTCTGACAACAGCTGACAGTTTACTACAAATTTCGACCTGCATCCACCGTATTTCCCACACGTTTACGGGATGTTCATAAA
>FR890908.1:0-4622 GCA_000436875.1 Oscillibacter sp. CAG:155
AACATCGCATCAACATTGCACAAGAGAAAGGATCGGTTTGTCAAATGGAAAAGAAAATTCCCGCAGGAGCGGAGGCCCCACAGGAGAATAAAATGGGAGTTCTTCCCGTTGGGCGGCTGCTGGCCGGCATGGCGGTGCCCATGATGATCTCCATGCTGGTGCAGGCCTGCTACAATGTGGTGGACAGTGTGTTCGTGGCCCAGCTGAGCCAAGATGCCCTCAACGCCGTGTCCCTGGCCTTCCCGCTGCAGAACCTGATGATCGCCGTGGGCGGCGGCACTGCCGTAGGCATCAACGCGCTGCTCTCCCGGTCTCTGGGCGAAAAGCGTCAGGACATGGCGGACCGGGCCGCAAACACCGGTATTTTCCTGGCTCTTTGCAGCTTTGTGGTGTTTGCCCTCATCGGGTTGTTCCTGTCCCGGCCCTTCTTCCTGGCCCAGACCCAGAACCAGAACATCGTGGAATATGGCACCCAGTACGCCACCGTCTGCCTGGGCCTTTCCATCGGCGTGTTCAGTCAGTTCTGCTTTGAGCGGCTGCTCCAGTCCACGGGCCGTACCTTCTACGCCATGTGCACCCAGCTCACCGGCGCCATTATCAACATCGTGCTGGACCCCATCTTGATCTTCGGCTATTTCGGCGCGCCCCGTCTGGAAGTGGTGGGCGCCGCCGTGGCCACGGTTGCGGGCCAGATCGTGGCCGCCATCATCGCCATCATCATCAACATCAAGCGCAATCCGGACATCCACATCCGTCCCCGGGAGATCCGGTGGAACCGGCAGGTGGCCGGGGAGATCTACCGGGTGGGCCTGCCCTCCATCGTCATGCAGTCCATCAGCTCCATCATGACCTTCGGCATGAACAAGATCCTGATCTCCTTCACCGAGGCGGCCACGGCCGTGTTCGGCGCTTACTTCAAGCTCCAGAGCTTCGTGTTCATGCCGGTGTTCGGCCTGAACAACGGCATGGTGCCCATCATCTCCTACAACTACGGCGCGGCCAAGCTGGACCGGGTGAAGCACACCGTCAAGCTGACCATCATCACGGCCATCTGCATCATGGCGGTGGGCTTTGCCGCCTTCCAGCTGATCCCCGGCGTGCTGCTCTCCTTCTTCAACGCCTCTGAGGAGATGCTCTCCATCGGCACGGTGGCGCTGCGGATCATCTGCTGCTCCTTCCCCCTGGCGGGTTTTGCCATCATTGCCGGCTCTGTGTGCCAGGCCATCGGCAACCCGTTTTACAGCCTGATCGTCTCCGTCTGCCGTCAGCTGGTGGTGCTGCTGCCGGTGGCGTGGCTGCTGAGCCAGACCGGCCGGCTGGAAATGGTGTGGCTGGCGTTCCCTGTGGCCGAGGTGGTTTCCCTGACCCTCAGCGCCATCTTCCTGCGCCGGACCATGCGGGCCGCGGCGGTTTCCCTGGACATGGGGGAGCAGGACTGAGCGTATCTATTGCAAAAGCGGCGGAGCCATACCGGCTCCGCCGCTTTTTATTACATGTTCAGTCGTTGAGATACGTGTCCGGGTCCACGGCGTCCCCATCCTTAGTGACGGAGAAGTGCAGGTGCGGGCCCTGAGCGGATTCCGCCGATGCGGTGGTACCCACGGTGCCGATGATCTGCCCTGCGGTGACAGAGTCGCCCTGCGCCACGGGCGGTGTCTGCTGAAGATTGGCGTAGGTGGTCTGATACCCGTTCCCGTGTTCCAGCACCACGGTGGTGCCCATCAGGAGATCATCGCTGACGGAGAGCACCGTGCCGCCGGAGGCCGCCAGCACAGAAGTTCCCTCTGCCGCGGCGATGTCAATGCCGTCATGGGTCCGCCAGTCTCCCAGCGTCTCGTTGTAAGTCAGCTGATCCACGGAAAAGGCGGCCACCACTTCCCCCTCCAGAGGCGCCATTACCACCTGGGGAATGGCGGCCACCACCGGCGTGTCATCCAATGCCGGTTCCGGCTCCGGTTCCGGTTCTGCGGAGGGCTCGTCCGCCAGCTCCGCCGGGGAAACGGCCTCCACCGGCTCCTGTTCCTCCGGGATCTCCGGAGCCTTGGCGGTTACCGCCGTCTGGGGAGCGTCCTCCTCCTGGGCGGTCTCCTGGCCGCCGAAGAGCAGGAAGTATCCTCCGATGCCGGCAGCCAGCAGACAGATGACCAGGGTCACATAAAATCCCACGCCGCTGAGCACGCCTGTACGTTTGTTTTCCATCATACCCCTCCTCTTGAGTATTGGTCTGCGGGGAGTATGGACGGATTTTCCTGAAACTATACCTGATGTGGGGGAATCTGGGAAATTTCACGGTTCCGGCACCGGACACAGCAAAAAGGCCATGCCGCACTTGGCGGCAGGGCCTTTTTGAAAACAACGCAGTTACGGTTTTTTCCCCTCGCCCAGATCCACCCGGAAATCGCCCCGGGCGGTGGCCTCTGCACGGCGGCGCTTTTCCTCCGCCAGTGCGTCCAGCATGCCGCCGATGATCTGGTTGGAGACCAGAAAGCCCTTGGGGGTCAGGTGCCAGCGGCCCTCTTCCTCCACGGCGTAGCCGGCGGTGCGGCACTCCTCCAGGAAGGGGCGGAAGCAGTCGAAGCGGCGGCGGAAACGCCGCTCGAATACCTTGGGGTCCAGCCCCTGCACGGTCCGGAGCCCCAGCATCAGCCATTCGGTGTCCCGCTCCAGCGGGGGGATGCTCTCGCTTTCCGAGAGCATGGGGGCGTGGGTCTGCACCCCCTGGATATAGCCCTCCAGATCCCGGTCGTAGGCGTAGCGGACGCCGCCGAAATCCGAGTGGGCCCCGGGGCCGAACCCCACGTACTCCTGAAGGGTCCAGTATTTCAGGTTGTGCCGGGATTCCCGCCCCGGCTTTGCGAAGTTGGAGATCTCATACTGGGCGTATCCCATCTGGGCCAGGAACTCCACCGTCCAGAGGTACATGTCCGCCTGCTGCTCATCCCCCGGCAGCCCCGCCGTGTCCCGGACGGCAAAGAGGGGTGTCCCCTCTTCCACCTTCAGCCCGTAGCAGGAAAGATGCTCCGGCGCCAGATCCACAGCGGCGGTGAGATTGGATTGCCACTGCTCCATGGTCTGTTGGGGCAGACCGTAGATGAGATCCAGGGAGAGATTTTCAAATTTGGCCTTCCGGGCGGCCTCCACGGCGGTGCCCACCTGCTCCCAGGTGTGGACCCGGCCGATGGCCTGAAGCTCCTGATCGCTGGCGGACTGCATCCCCAGGGACAGCCGGTTGAAGCCCGCCCGCCGCAGGGAGCGCAGCTCCTTCCAGTCCCCGGCGGAGTCGGGGTTGGCCTCCAGGGTGATCTCTGCCTGCTTGTCCAGACGGTATTTCTTCTGGATGGTCTTGAGCAGCTTGATGAGCCGCTTGGTGCCCAGATAGCTGGGCGTTCCGCCGCCGAAGTACACGGTGTCTACCTGGTGACCGGCTGCAAAGGGGGCGATCTCCGCCAGATGGGCGCACAGCGCATCGGTATAATCGTCCATCCGACTCTCCTGGCCGGAGAGCGAGTAAAAATCACAGTAGACGCATTTGTGCTTGCAGAAGGGAATATGGATGTAAAGCCCCAGGGGCTTGGGGGCTGGTTTCATAACGGTTCCTCCCAACGTATGGACATCCTTTTCAGTGTACCGCGCCGGAAGCCGCTTTGCAACGCATATTTTGTCTCCGCCGGGGAAACCTAGGGAAAACTTCCAGGAAAAGAGGGATTTCCCATGGAAATGACACCCCGGGAATACCAGCAGTATGTGCAGCAAATGGCGAAGAAGTCGCCCATCATCAAGGATACGCTTCTGGCCTTCGTGATCGGCGGGGCCATCTGCGTGCTGGGACAGCTGATCCAGAACGGCTGGGCAGCGGCGGGCCTTGGCAAGCAGGCCGCCGGCACCGCCACCTCCTGCTCGCTGGTGTTTCTCTCTGCCCTTTTAACAGGGCTGAACCTCTACAACAAGATCGCCCGCTACGGCGGCGCAGGCACGCTGGTGCCCATCACCGGCTTTGCCAACGCCGTGGTCTCCCCCGCCATCGACTTCAAGAGCGAGGGCTTCATCACCGGCATGGCGGCCAAGATGTTTCTGGTGGCCGGGCCGGTGATCGTGTTCGGCACCATCGCCAGCGTACTCTATGGAATCGCGATTATGCTGTTCGATTTGGCGTAACGGGCAGAGAACGCCCGAAAAAGAGGCGGGAATGCTTGCATCCCCGCCTCCTATGATTCCGCAGGCGTCCATCGAACCACGTTGCCCGGTTCCACCGTCAGGCTCCGGGCCAGCAGTGCCGCCCGGCTGCCGGTGTCATCGTTCACCGAGACGGTTACGTCGTAGACGTCCCCCGGGGTCAGCTCTGCGCTGCCGGTGCAGACGCCGCCGCTGTACAGCGCGTCATAGGTGTGGGGGACATTGTCCGTCCCGGTGAAGGTGATCTGATAGGAGCAGGTCTCGTCGGCGATGCCGGGGGTAAAGCGGTAGGAAAGGATTCCCCGGGCGCTGTCCCAGGAAAAGGACTCCCCCGCGGCGGAAAACGTGTCCGGCAGGGTACTCTCCGCGGGGGCGTCCTCCGAGGGCACCAGTGTACGGCGTTGATACCAGATCCAAACGCCGCCTGCCAGTAAGACCAGGGCCAGCAC
>FR890908.1:4641-7953 GCA_000436875.1 Oscillibacter sp. CAG:155
CACCCCCCACACACCCCCGGCCACAGCCGCAGAGAGACACCGGCTGTCGGAGAGACAGCCTTCTCTGTTGGGGCAGGGACTGCCGGAGTGCCGTCTGCCGTTTCCCGGCCGCACAGCGTGTCCAGCGGCAGCTCCAGCGCATCCGCCAGGGCCAGCAGCTTGGGAAGGTCCGGCGCGGCCTCGCCGGTCTCCCACTTGCTCACCGCCTGCCGGGAGACGCCCAGCCGGGCGGCCAGCTCCTCCTGACTCAGCCCCCGGGCCTTCCGCTCCCGGGACAAATTTTTGGAAAACTCCATGGTGTCGCCCCCTCTCGTTTCTGCCCCCATGATACCAGAGAGCGGCGGTTGCGCGCAACCAGCCGGAACTGGAATGGCCGCAACCAGAGGTTGCACACGAAAAAACAGGCCGGTACGATGCATCGTACCGGCCCGTTTGCAGGTTGGGATGAAATTACAGTTCCTTCTTCCACAGACCGTGGAGATTGCAGTAGGCATAGACCTCCTTGGCCTGCTGGCCCTCCGCCAGGGCGAACACCGCCTCCGGGGCCTCCTCGGGATGGAACCAGTGGATCAAAGCGTCCCGGTCGGTGACTACAGCCACCCACTGGATGAGATGCTCGGCGGTCATGGGATGGGTCACAGAGCCCACGTGGACCTTTACCAGATTGCCCTCCACCGTGACGGCGGGCACGTGCTTTTCCACTGCCGCGTCAGTGACGCCGGCTTCCAGGGGCTGCATATCCTCCCCACAGCATTGAACGGGGACCTGGGAAGAAGTCAGCTTCGTGATCACATTGCCGCAGTGCTTGCAGATATAGAACTTCATCATACGATCAAATCTCCTTATTTCCTGTTTTGTTGGGGATGGGCGCTTGTTCTTTCTGCATTCATATTAGTATATCCGGATATTTTAATACATTGCAAATGCAACACTTTTGAGGCTCTTTTAAAAAGATTGTCCTGCCGAAAGAGAAAGGCACCTCGTCCGCCTCTGAAAAACGAATCTTCGCCACTGATGGAACCCTTGATTTTCCTGGGATTTCCGGCGAAAAAAGGAGACCGGAGAGGTGGGGTATTTTTTAAATGGTTCACAAGTTTACATAACGGTGTTGAAAACTCTGTGGAAAATGTTTAAAACTCCACAGGGGGAGTGGATTGAGGGGGTGGCAGCCATGTTATGAGAAATTTTACGCAACAACATTTTTTGAAAAATCCGGGTAAAGTGCGGAGAAAGCGGGGGGAATCCCCCGCTTTTTGCCGGAGACTTGAAAGCGCGGCGTCAGCTGTGGTACAATACCTATATATTTAGAAATTCCCGGCGCTTTCCGCCGGTTCGGAGGACCTATGGCAAGCAAGAAGAACGATTACGGCAATGACAGTATCTCATCGTTAAAAGGAGCGGACCGGGTGCGCAAGCGGCCCGGCGTTATTTTCGGCTCCGACGGACTGGACGGCTGCGAGCACGCGGTCTTTGAAATTCTCTCCAACTCCATCGACGAGGCCCGGGAGGGCCACGGCCGGGTCATCACCCTCACCCGCTTTGCCGACCGTTCCATCCAGGTGGAGGACGCGGGCCGGGGCTGCCCGGTGGACTGGAACGAAAAGGAACAGCGCTACAACTGGGAGCTGGTGTACTGTGAACTCTACGCCGGCGGCAAATATGACAACGGCTCCGGCGACAACTACGAGTACTCCCTGGGTCTCAACGGTCTGGGCGCCTGCGCCACCCAATACGCTTCCCGCTACATGGACGTGACGGTCTGGCGGGACGGCTTTGAGTACCGCCTCCACTTCGAGCGGGGCGAGCTGGTGGGAGAGCTCACCAAGACCCCCCTGCCCAAAGGGCAGCAGAAAAAGACTGGTACCCGCACCCGGTGGCTACCGGACTTGGATGTGTTTACCGACATCGCCATCCCGGCGGAATACTTTACCGACGTCATGAAGCGCCAGGCGGTGGTGAACGCCGGCATTACCTTCCGCTTCCGCAGCGAGACGGCGCCGGGCCAGTTTGAGGAGACGGACTTTCTTTATGAAAACGGCATCATGGACTATGTCCAGGAGCTTGCCGGCGAGGGGGCCCTCACCGCCCCCGTGTTCTGGCAGGCGGAGAAGAAGGGCCGGGACCGGGCGGACAAGCCGGAGTACAAGGTCAAGCTCAGCGTGGCCCTGTGCTTTTCCAACCGGGTGAACATCATCGAACACTATCACAACTCCAGCTGGCTGGAGCACGGCGGCAGCCCGGAGAAGGCCACCAAGTCCGCCTTTGTCTCTGCCATCGACAAATACCTCCGGGACCAGGGCAAGTACCAGAAAAACGAGAGCAAGATCACCTGGGCCGATGTGGAGGATTGCCTGGTGCTGGTGAGCAACAACTTCTCCACCCAGACCAGTTATGAAAACCAGACCAAAAAGGCCATCACCAACAAGTTCATCCAGGAGGCCATGTCGGAGTTTCTCCGCAGCAATCTGGAGATCTATTTCATCGAAAATCACTTCGACGCGGAGAAGATCGGCGAGCAGGTGCTGCTCAACAAGCGCAGCCGGGAGAAGGCGGAGCAGACCCGTCTGAACATCAAGAAAAAGCTCTCCGGCACCATTGACATCGCCAACCGGGTCCAGAAGTTCGTGGACTGCCGCACCAAGGATGTGAGCAAGCGGGAGATCTACATTGTGGAGGGCGACAGCGCCCTGGGCAGCGTTAAGCAGGCCCGGGATGCGGAGTACCAGGGCATCATGCCCATCCGGGGCAAGATCCTCAACTGCCTGAAGGCGGACTACGCCCGTATTTTCAAAAGCGACGTCATCACAGACCTCATCAAAGTGCTGGGCTGCGGCGTGGAGGTCCAGAACAAGCACGTCAAGGACGTAGCAGCTTTCGATCTGAATAACCTGCGGTGGAACAAGGTGGTCATCTGCACCGATGGCGACGTGGACGGTTTTCAGATCCGCACACTGGTGCTCACCATGCTCTACCGCCTGACGCCCACCCTGATCCGGGAGGGCTATGTCTATATCGCGGAGACGCCTCTCTTTGAGATCAACTGCGGCGGCAAGACCTGGTTTGCATACTCCGACAAGGAGAAAAACGACATTGTCAAGGAGCTGGAGGGCAAGAAGTACAAGATCGACCGCTCCAAGGGCCTTGGCGAAAACGAGCCGGATATGATGTGGCTGACCACCATGAACCCCGAGACCCGCCGCCTGATCCGGGTGATGCCCGAGGATGTGGAGCGCACGGCGGAGGTCTTCGATCTGCTTTTGGGCGACAACCTCCAGGGCCGCAAGGACCACATCGCGGAAAACGGGTACAAGT
>FR890908.1:7963-23650 GCA_000436875.1 Oscillibacter sp. CAG:155
ATGTGGTCCGCGACCGAGCGGAAGCGAGGGAGCCGCGCGTGAGCGCGTTTTGAATGGTCCAGCCGCAGCTGCGGCATCCGGGCGCGGAGCGGCAAGGATGCCACATCGCGGAAAACGGGTACAAGTATCTGGAAATGGCGGATATTTCGTAAGGAGATAAACGACATGTTTGAAACTGCTGTGGAAGATACTTGGACAATATGCGTCTTTACGGTATTGATTGTAATTATTGCCTTTGGTGCATGTAAAAAGATAAAATATGTAAAAAAACAGGCAGTATATACGCAGCCTTGCTCCGATTAAATGCAGGGTATCATTTTCACAGTAGAATATTAAGAGAATACAGAATTAATGAAAAAGTGCCATCAAAATCAAAGTTTGATAGATTTAACTTTGATGCTGCACTAGATAAACATATTTCTGCAAATTTGGATCATTACCTAGACTTGTTCAAAAAAATTTACGCAAACCAGCAGGGTTATCAACAGTACATGCGAGAAGTGAATAACGTGATCAGACAAGATCCAGTAAAACCGCATGAGGCAAAAAAAGATTTCCTGCATTCAAAGGACTCTTTGCGATAGATGTAACTTGGGCAAGGGAAGTCAATCAGAGTAATTTGACAACTTTTCATCGTGTTCCCGAATGTATCTCCATGCAGGTCCGTTTGATACACGCTCCCGCGGTGTGCGGGCAATGGAAAAAGGAGGAATCGGTATGAAACGCATTCTTTCCCTGGCACTATCCCTGATTCTGGCATGGTCCCTTTCCATTCCTACGCTGGCGGCGGAGGATCTGAATCCGCCCCTTTGGCAGCAGATGGGCTTTTCGTCCCGGGAGGAATGTATTACATCCGTCTACGGGGATGAGGACGCCTATGAGGAGGCAGTGCAGGAAGCACTGGAACGCCAACAGTGGGAGGACAGCAAAGCTGCCGAGATTGCATCCTTTGACCCCGATGCCTACTGGGAGTCCGACGAGTGCCAGTATCACTGGTACTATGACTCCAAGGAGGAATTCATGGAGGATTGGTTCCTGGAGACGGAAGAGGAGTTCCGGGACGTGATGCTGGAGGATTGGCTGGACCAGGAGTGGGATGCCTACCGGCAGGCCACGCTGGTGGAACGGACCCGGGCAGAGCTGGGCGCTCCGGCGGGCGAGACCGGCGTGATGCTGGACGGCACGTACATCTCCTTCCCCGGCGGCGCCGTGCCGGAGGTGGTGAACGGAGCAACCATGGTGCCCTGCGGCCCGGTGCTGAAGGCCTTCGGCGGGACCGTCAGCCATACAGGCAGTGAAGTGGTGTGTACCCTGGACGGCGCCGTTTACCGCCTGCGCAGCGGCAGCGATACCATTGCTGTCACAAATGCCGATGGCACCGCCTCTGAGATTGTCCTGGGTGCTGCCTGCTATGAGAAAAATGGCGCCACTTATCTGGCACTGCGCCCCTTTGCTGAGGCCATGGGCTGCGACGTGATGTGGGACAGCACTTTCCAGACCGCAGTGCTGTTGCGGCGGGAGGCGGCGATCGCCCAGCTGGATCAGCAGTTTACGGTCATCAACCAGATGTTTGCGGCGATGGAGTACGATGCGTCCAAAAACTACAAGACCGTGGCACGGATGGACGCCAAGCTCACCATGCTGGATTCCATCAACGGAGACAAGCAGTATCCTATGGACGCGGATGTGGAGATGCTGCAAAGCGGCGGTACTGTGAATTTGAAACTCACCATGGACCTCTCTTCCCTGCTGGAGATCCCGGACGCGCTGGACGGAATGGACCCGCTGTCTGCCGCGGCACTGAAAAACCAGCTGCGGAATGTGAAGATGGAGATGATCTATGACGCCGAGGGCGGCACCCTGTACCTGAAGATGCCGCTGCTGGCGGAACTCAGCGGCGGGCAGCTGGATCGGGACAGTTGGATCGCCTTCCCTTTGGGAGAGTTTGCCCAGATTCCAGTGGGCACCAGCACCACCATGGGGGCGATCCTCTACCAGAGCATGCGGCAGCAGGTGGAGCTTATGTCCAGCTTCGGACCCTATTTTGAGGGCATGATCACCCCCGCCCTGCTGTACCGGGAGCTGTTTGTCAGCGCGGAAGAAGCGGCGGCCTATGTGGGTGACGACTGTTTTGAAGCCAGCGGTGGATACAGCGTCCTCCACTACGACGAGGAGGATTACAACGCCTATCTGGAGTCCCAGTACGGCGAGGGCTCCGCAGAGTACCTCAGCGAATTTGAGCAGCTGGAGATGGAGCTGAAGATCGCACGCTCCGGCGCAGCCACCTTCCGCATGCTGATGCAGACCAAGGATCACGGGGTGTACTCCCCTGCTATGCTGCTGGACATCAGCGGCAGCCAGAGTCCCACCCGGGTGGATCTGAGCATGCTGGTGAAGCTGAAAAACCAGTTCAATCTGGAACTGACCTATACCGGCAATACTACGGAAACCAACCAGAAGCCCAACGCCGCCCCGCCGGCGGGAGAGACGGTGGTCAACCCCTATGAGTCCTATGAGACGCCGGAGCCTGCGGCGGCGTGAAGACGCCGCCCGGCTCCGTGCCGGAATTGAAATCTAATAAGGAACGAGACAACCTATGCCGAAGAAAAAACAGCCTGAAGAAACCAAACCGAAAGTCAATAATCCCAATGTGATGGGACTTCACGCGGCGGTGGTGGAACAGCCCATCACCGACACGCTGGAACTCAACTACATGCCCTATGCCATGAGCGTCATCGTCTCCCGGGCCATCCCGGAGATCGACGGGTTCAAACCCTCTCACCGAAAGCTCCTCTACACCATGTACCAGATGGGGCTTTTGACCAAGCCCCGGACAAAGTCTGCCAACATCGTGGGCCAGACCATGAAGCTCAATCCCCACGGCGACGCGGCTATCTATGATACCATGGTGCGCCTCTCCCGGGGCTACGGGGCGCTGCTGACCCCCTTTGTGGATTCCAAGGGCAACTTCGGCAAGTGCTATTCCCGGGACATGTCCTGTGCAGCCCCCCGGTACACGGAGGCAAAGCTGGCACCCATCTGCGCGGAGCTGTTCCGGGATATCGACAGCGACACCGTGGACTTTGTGGAGAACTACGATAACACCATGACCGAGCCCACGCTGCTGCCCACCACGTTTCCCAACATCCTGGTTTCCGCCAACAGCGGCATCGCCGTGGGTATGGCCTCCCAGTTCTGCGGATTCAATCTGAAAGAGGTCTGCGAGACCACCATTGCCTATCTGAAAAATCCCGCCTGTGACCTGATGGAAACACTGCTGGCGCCGGATTTCCCCACCGGCGGCGAACTGATCTGTGACCCGGACGCCCTGCGGGAGATCTATGAGACCGGCCGGGGCAGCGTCCGGGTCCGGGCCAAGTACCGCTATGTCAAAGAGGAAAACCTCATCGAGATCTATGAGATCCCCTACTCCACCACCGTGGAGGCCATCCTGGACAAGGTGGCGGAGCTCATCAAGGCCGGCAAGGCCAAGGAGATCGCCGACATGCGGGATGAGACGGACCTGAGCGGTTTGAAACTGGCCATCGACCTCAAGCGGGGCGTGGACCCGGACAAGCTCATGACCAAGCTCTATAAGCTCACCCCCCTGGAGGACGCCTTCTCCTGCAACTTCAACGTCCTCATCGCCGGAATGCCCCGGGTGCTGGGGGTGCGGCAGGTCCTGGAGGAGTGGACCGCCTGGCGGACAGAGTCCGTCCGCCGGCGGACCTTCTTCGTCATGAACCAGAAAAAGGACAAGCTCCATCTGCTCAAGGGCCTTAAGCGGATTCTGCTGGACATCGACAAAGCCATCCGCATCATCCGGGAGACGGAGGAGGAATCCGAGGTCATCCCCAATCTGATGATCGGCTTCGGCATCGACCAGCGTCAGGCGGAGTATGTGGCGGAGATCAAGCTGCGCAACATCAACAAGGAATACATTCTCAAACGGGTGCAGGAGACGGAGACCCTTCAGAACGAGATCGCGGACCTGGAGGACATTGTCAGCAATCCCCGCCGGATTCAGAAGATCCTGATCGCAGAGCTGACGGAGGTGGCCAAGAAATACGGCGAGCCCCGCCGGACCTCCATTGTCTATGGCAATGAGATCCAGGTCTATCAGGAGGAGTCCGAGGTGGAGGACTACCCGGTCCATGTGTTCCTCTCCCGGGAGGGATACTGCAAGAAGATCACCCCCGCCTCCCTGCGGATGAGCAGCGAGCAGAAATACAAGGAGGGCGACGGGCTCCTCCAGACCTTTGAGACCACCAACAACGCGGAGATCATGTTCTTCACGGATCACTGCCAGGTCTACAAAACCCGTCTGAGCGAGTTTGAAGACACTAAGGCCAGCGTTCTGGGTGATTACCTGCCTGCAAAGCTGGCCATGGACCCCGGTGAGAACGTGATCTTTGCCGTGCTGCCGGGTGAGGATTACACAGGGGCGCTGCTGTTCTTCTTTGAAAACGGCAAGGCTGCACGGGTGGAGATCAAGTCCTATCAGACCTCCTCCAACCGCCGCAAGCTCACCAGCGCCTATTCCGACAAGTCTCCCCTGCGCTGCATCCGCCGCATCGACACGGACTGCGAGCTGGCGGTGTACTCCACGGAGCCTCGGGTACTGATCTTCCACACGGCGCTGCTGGCGCCCAAGACCACCCGGACTACCCAGGGCGTGGCGGTGATGACGCTCAAGCCCAAGTACCGCCTGGACACCGTCAAGGCCCTGGAGGAGACTGCCATTACTAACCAGAGCCGCTACCGGGTGCGGGCCATTCCGGCTGCGGGGGCTCTGCTGCGGGAGGCAGACTCTGAGGAGCGGCAGATCGGACTGCTGGAATAAGAGGCACTGCGGAATATGAGAAAGTATTTGAAATCCTATGCCATTGTGGCGCTGGGGTCTGTGATCTTCGCACTGGCTTTTGACTGGTTCTTCGCCCCCAATCAGGTGGCCATGGGAGGGATCACGGGCCTTGCCCAGGTCATCAATGCCCTGGTGCCCTGGCTGAGCGTGGGCGTTTTGGCCTTTGTGCTGAATGTTCCGCTGTTTCTCGCGGGCTGGAAATACATCGGCTTTCACCTGCTGGCTTCCTCCCTCTTTTCCATGTTTGTCAGCTCAGTGGCCATCGACGTTATCGCCGCGGTGTATCCCTTCCCTGCCATGGACCCCATGCTGGCGACGCTGTGCGGCGGCGCACTGATGGGCCTGGGCTTGGGGATCGTATTCTCCCAGGGAGCAACCACCGGCGGCACAGACGTGGTGGCCCGGCTTTTGAAGCTGCGGATTCCCTGGCTGCCCATGGGGAAGCTGATGCTGCTTCCGGATTTTGTGGTGTTGGCGCTGGCGGCAGTGGTGTTCGGCGGCGTAGAGGCGGCGCTGTACGGCGCCGTGGGCCTATTCGTGGCCACCCGGGTGATGGACACCGTACTCTATGGCCTGGATACCTCCAAGGTGGCTTACATCATCTCCGACCGGTGGAAGGCCGTGTCGGACATGCTGCTGAAGGACCTGGACCGGGGTGTCACGCTTTTGCAGGGTGAGGGTGGCTACACCGGCACGGAGAAGCAGGTGCTGCTGGTGGCTTTCAAGCAAAAGGAGATCGTGGAGATCAAGCAGCGGGTCCATGAGATTGATCCCCATGCGTTCATGATTGTGTGTGATGCCCACGATGTGCTGGGCGAGGGCTTTGGGAATTACCGGAAGGAGGAGCTATAACATGACGGATTTTGCAAAAGTGGAACAGAACCTGACGGCGCTGGGCTATACGGTCAAGACCTTTGCCACCGGCGCGGAGGCGGCGGCTTATCTCAATGGCACCATCGACGCCACTACGGTGGGCATCGGCGGCTCCATGAGCGTGCAGCAGCTGGGATTATATGACATGCTGGCTACTCACAATGAGGTCCACTGGCACTGGGTGGGCGGCCCCGCGGAGCGGGAGCAGGCGGCCCGGACACAGGTATACCTGACCTCTGTCAACGGCCTTGCGGAGACCGGCGAGCTTGTCAACATCGACGGTGCCGGCAACCGGGTGGCCTCCACGCTGTACGGCCATCAGAAGGTTTATTTCCTCATCGGGCGGAACAAGCTGGCACCGACCTATGAAGAGGCCCTGTGGCGGGCACGGAACATCGCCGCGCCCAAGAATGCCCAGCGGCTGGAGAAAAAGACGCCCTGTGCCGTCAAGGGGGATCGCTGCTACAACTGCAAGAGTCCGGACCGTATCTGCCGGGGACTGGTGGTTCTTTGGGGCCCCATGATGGGCATGGAGGCCGAGGTCATTTTGGTAGACGAGGATCTGGGTATGTGAGCGGCGTCTGCCGGGCGGCCCTGCCGAAGAGAAGAAGGAGGTTGCATTTCATGAAGCTGCGGATTCTGGCGGTACTCTGCGCCGTGCTGCTGCTGACGGGATGCGCCTCCCTGCTGGAGCGCACCTATACATCTGTGGAACCCCACTCCAGCAAATTCTGGGAAAGCGAGGCCGCCGGCACGCTGCGGGCGGAGAATTATCAGGACATCGTTAACGACCTGCTGCTGCTGATTGGGGAACACACGGAGACAGCCACGCTGCGGCTTTATAATTACAGCGATGATCTGACTGTGGCGGAGACGCTGGAACAGGCCGCAGCGGAGGTCCAGCAGGAGACGCCCATGGGTGCCTATGCAGTGGAGTACATCACCTCTGCCAGCCAGCCCCAGCGGGGATACTACGAGATCAGCCTGCAGATCGGTTCCCGCCGTACGGCGGAGCAGATCCAGGCGGTGGTCAATGCCACCAGCACGGAGGCACTGCCCAGTTTGCTGGAGGCAGCGCTGGACGAGGGACGGACGGAGCTGGCAGTCCGCATCGGATACTGGAGGGAGGACAGTCAGGCGCGGGTGGAAGAGATCGTGGCGGAGATCCGAAAGCAGCGGGGATTGGAGCAGACCCCAGCCTGGACGGTATCCTACTATCCCGCCGACGGTGAGGTGGGCCTGATTGAATTTATCCTGTCACAACAGGTGCAGCCTAAGACAGAACCGGCGGCGTGAGCCACCTCGTTTCCGGAAATTTTAAAATTTTCTTGAAACCTACTTGACATGTGGAGAATCATATGCTATTCTAAATGATGCCGACAAGCTGCCGGTGTGGTGGAATTGGTAGACACAGGGGACTTAAAATCCCCCGGTAGCGATACTGTACCGGTTCGAGTCCGGTCACCGGCACCACAAAAGTAGATATCGCGGAGTAGAGCAGTTGGTAGCTCGTCGGGCTCATAACCCGGAGGTCGCAGGTTCGAGTCCTGTCTCCGCAACCAGACAAAGAACCTTGAAGCCGCAACGGTTTCAAGGTTCTTTTTGTGCTATTTGGGCAGGTGTTTTCCCTTTATTTTTCCCTTTACAGATTTTTAAGGGGAATTTTCAGGGGGTGCAGCCTCCCCGGCGATGTGCCGCCCAGGCTGCGAGGATGTCGGGTAAACCGACACCCCAGACGGATTTCCAGCACCTAGGCAAGGGGGAGCAAATCGGCAAGCGCCTGCCGATTTGTACGGCACCCAGGCCCCCCGGGAACGTGCGCGGCGCTCCTGGATAAAGAAACCACCGTTGTCGGAAAATCCAACAACGGTGGGCCTGCTGGGGATATGGCCCCGGTGTCCGAATCGGACACAAGGGCGGCGGCAGCTCCGGCAGGGGTACCCCCAAAATTTTGCGGGTACCTCCGCCGCCGGTGATCCTTTACGCCACACAGAACCGGCGGGTGGTCGTGGTGTGGGTGAAGCGCTCCGCCACGTCCGGGAGGGCCTTGCGGAGGGCCACTGTGTCAACCCTGGAAGCGGTGACGGCTTTCCAGGTGATCTTATACTCCCCGGCCTGGATGGCCTCACGGTCCCCCATAGCGGCCTTGATGGCGTCTTTCAGGGCTTCCGCCTCCGCCTGGGCCTCGTCAATCAGGGCTTGCAGCTGGCGCAGCTCCCGCGCCTTGGCTTCCAGTTCGTTGATACTCATGGTGTGTTCCTCCTCATATCCTGCGGCGGCTGGTTTGGTGCTCTCCGGATCGTCCCCGGCCTTCACGAAGCAGCCCGCCCGTTTGTGGGATGGGGAGATTTTAGAGAGGTCATCCGGCTCTTTCCCGGTCCGCCTGTCGCAGCTCCCTGTTCCCTTGCTGTGATTATAATATAGCATATATGTGCGCATATATCAATTCGCACAGTACACAAATATATGCGCTCATATATATCTATTTTGTATATGGACACATATAGATTTTTGCGCTATAATAAAGCTACAATGGGAGAGGTATCGAAAAAAACACGATTTTCCCCCCAGGAAGGGAGCACTATGGAGGAGAAGAAAGTAAGCGCAGCGCAGCGCAAAGCAACGGAAAAGTACCTGGGAAAGTTTGAGGAACTTCGCGCCAGGGTTCCGAAAGGGCAAAAGGAAGAGATTCAGGCCCACGCAGCGGCCCAGGGCGAGAGCGTGAACGCCTTTATCAATCGGGCCATCATGGAGGCCATGGAGCGGGACAAGGCCTCCGGAGCGCCCCAGGAAGGCAAAGCATAAGCCCCAGGCCATGCAGGCCCAGGGCTGGGGTTGACAGCGGCCCCGGAGGGGCCTATAATGAACATAGAAAAGGGCGCTGCGACAAGCGGTTAGCCCGGGATGTGAAGAATCCTAAAGCAAAGCCTTAGAAACCGTCACCGGCCAGGGTGGCGGTTTCTGCTTTTTACGATGATCGTAACCGTAAAGGCTCCGATATGTAACGTAATCCGCATAGCCTCACCCCCTTTCGGGTGGTGTGACCAACCGCCTGCCGTTGTGCAGCGCCGAAACGAGAATACCACAGCCGCCGCCAAAATGCAAGGCGGATCGTCAGGACCGGCCCGCCGCCGCGCCCTGGGCAGATCCTCACGCAGCACAGCAAAACCGGCCCTTGTGTCCGATTCGGACACCGGGGCCGGTTCTCTTATGTGCCGGAAACCGTCTTGATAAACGCATCCATACGGGCGGCGCTGGCCTGCCGCATCTGCGTGGTAACATGGGCGTAAATATCCAGGGTAAAGGCCGCTGTGGCGTGTCCTAGCGTCTCCTGTACGGTCTTGATGTCATCCCCTGCCCGGATCGCAGCCACGGCATAGGAGTGCCGCAGATCGTGAAAACGGGCGTCCGGGCGTCCGATGGCGGCGGCAGCCTGCTTGAAGCTGCGGTAAACCGCCGCCTGGGCAAGATGGTGGCCCAGATCATCCGTAAACACCAGGCCGGAGTCCTCCCACAGCTTCCCGGCCCGCAGGCGCTGGGCAGCCTGGGCGGCCCTGTGACGCTTCAGGAGGGCCATGACGGAGGCGGCGGGGGTAATGGTGCGGCTCTTGCCGTTTTTGGTGGAGGTCAGGCGGTATTCTCCACCGCCGCCCCGCAGCCGCTGCAGCTGCTTGTTGATGGTGATGGTGCCTGCCTCAAAGTCCACACAGTCCCACATAAGGCCCATGACTTCCCCCTCACGCATCCCGGTAAAGAGGGTGACGGTGAAAAGCACCTCCATGCGGCTGCCCTGGATCTCCCGCAGAAACGCTGTAATCTGTTCGTCATCCAGGGGCGCCAGCTCCCGCTTTTCGATGCGGGGCAGCGTACAGGCTCCCGCCGGGTTGAAGCGGATATAGCCAATCAAAACGGCTTGCTGCAGGGCTTTGTGGAATACGCCGTGAATGTTCTTGACCGTCTTGGGGGAAAGGCCCTCCGGGCGGTCCTTTGTGGGCTTGCCCAGGGCATTATAAAAGGACTGGATCATGTGGGTATTCAGCGATTCCAGCCGCACAGCGCCCAGGGCGGGCTTGATATAGACCCGGATATAGGACTTGTACAGATCCACCGTGCGGGGCTTGACGCCGCCCAGGTAGGTTTCCGCCCAGGCGTCCAGCCATTGCCCCAGGGTCTGCTTGTTGGGGGCTGTATAGGTGCCGTTATCAATGGCGGCGGTGGCGGCTTTGAGTTTCTGGGCAACTTCCTTTTGGGTCTTGCCGGTGATGGAGCGCTGCACCTGCTTGCCGGTGCCGGGGTCCGCTCCCTCCGTGTATCGTGCCTCCCAGTATTCATACTTCTTGCCGTTGCGGGTAACAGTTTTCTTGCGGATCGTGCCCGTTCCCTTTGCAGATCGTCCGGCCATACGGGAAAATCTCCTTTCCTTTTGCGGCCCGGTATGCTATCATAAGAGGGCATACAGGGCCTATTTGAGTGTTTGGGGTCTGTCTATGCCGCCCGTCCAGGGGTCCAGCCTGGGCGGGCATTTTTATTTTTTAGAACGGCTGATTCTCTGGATGGTTCTCTTTTATATTTTTAAAATATTCACGTTCTTTTTGCTGAATGATATTTGCATAGTTGCTTATAAGTTCATTGATGCAGACTTCATAGCTTGTTTGGCCCAAGGCACCCTTTCCGTATAAATCAGAAATGCGTGTTACCGAGGTTAAAAATTCAGCTAAGTCCCCATTGCACACATCTAGGGTTTGTACCCACGATGAATCATCAATAATTCTGTTATCTTCTGCATCTTCATCATCTCTGACAGAAATGTACCCCTCTTCAATCAGGCGAACCAAGCCTAAAAGTGCAGCAGGTAAGTCAAAATAAACATATTGGTCAGGAATAAAAAAATCAGATTCTCTACTTATTCCACATAGCCAATCCAAAGAAACGTGAAACTGTGCAGCAATATTAGTAACGACCCCAACCGAGGGGTTTTTTTGACCCTTTTCATAAGAAGATAGTGCAGAGGCGGTTACACCAATTTTATCTGCGAAATCTCTCTGGGATAATTTAAGCTTTGTCCGAAGCTGTTTCAAACGTTCACCGAATATTGTTGTATCAGGCATATTCTCACCCCCTAATACAAACATAATAGCACGAAAAGCAAATAAGTCAACAAAATAAACTATCGAGGAAATGTTATAATATAGTTGACATCAAAAACCTACAGTGTTATTATTTACTCAAAGTTGAAAGGAGGACGTTATGAGAACGGCAATTATCCCCAACAGCCCGGTAATCATTCGGAAACGGGTCTTGTCTGGTCTGAACAAGTCCGATGTGGCAAAGGCTGCCGGAATCCCCCATTCCTCTGTCATCCGGGCAGAGAGCGGGCAGAGCGTAAGTCCCAAAACGGCAACGGGTATTTGCAAGGCATTGGGCATGGATTTTGACGCCCTGTTTACCATCAAGGGAGCAGACGTGTCCGATTCTGACACCTGAATGGAAAGGAGAGAAGATCATGGAGCGAATTGCGGTATCTGTGACGGAGGCGGCGGAGATGCTGGGCATGTGCCCCAAAACCGTCTATCAGCTCACGCGGCGGGCTGATTTCCCTGCGTTCAAGGCGGGAAACCGTACCGTTATTTCCGTGGAGGGCCTGCAGGAGTGGGTCCGGCGGCAGGCCACGGGAGAGGGAGCGGCGGTATGATGGGTATTTGCCGCCGTTTTGACCCCATCACGGCCAGCTGCGCCCGGTGCTGCGCGGTATGCAGCAGGCGGGGCAACTGCCAGGAGGAAACAGAAAAAGCCGCCCCGGTGCTGGAACACCGAAGCGGCAAGGCGGAACAGATTTGGAACCCTGTTTCCGCCTCCTATCTTAACAGAATTTGAGGAGGATTGCAAGCGATGACACTACATAACGAAACCACCGCCGCCCCGGCGGCGGATCTCCAGCGCCCCGCGTATGTCCTGAGTGACGAAGCCTTGCTGAGTCTGTCGGAAACCACCCTATACGGCGAGGGTGACAACTGCCTGTGGTATGTGGAGGACGGGAAGCCCGTGGGCGGTTTTTGGAGCATTGCGGAAGAGGTAGCCCGGGCCACGGCGGCGGATGCCGTCCAGCTCTCCAGCGGCCAGGGCCGCGCCATACTGGCTATGCGGGCCTTTTACTTCCTGGGCGTCCTGCGGGGCGGGGAGGCTTACCGGCGGTTGGTTGCGCCGGAAGAAGAGTTTGAGAAGCTGATTGACCTGCCCTTTACCGTGTATTCAGAGCTTTTCGCAGAGGACTTGGAGGCCATGCCGCCGGAGTGGATGGCCCGTTTACTGGCCCTCCTGGGGCTTACTGTGCCCTGGGCGGCGGAGGATATGAAAGGAGGCCCGGAGGCATGAGACAGCAAGACACCGTGCGGGAGGACGCCGCAAAAATGGCGGCAATCGTCCGGGACCGCCTGAGCGGAATTGTCCCGGCTGCATCCATGGAGGTATTCGGAAGCCAGTGTATGGAAACCGGGGATTTTTACGTTAATCTCCGAATCCGTATGTCTGGGTGCACGATGAAGAAGGAGGGTATCGCATGAAATTTCAGGGCAAAGAGTTTGTAGACGCCGCTCAGATTCCCGGAGTAGTGATGATGAACGGCCAGCCATACGGAGAGGCGGGCGGCCATTGGTTCCCTGTGAAAGGCGCTATCCGCTGCGGTACCGGCTTTGTCCCGGTGCTGGACATCCCCATGATGGACGAACAGCCCAGCAGAAAGGCGGCGGGAGCATGAATACACAGCAAATCAGCGAAACTGCGCTTTTCTCTTTACCCGAAAATTCCGTTTCTTATGAGCAAATGCTTCAGGATCTTATGAACTGCCTGGAAACTGCCCCCGAAACTGCCGTGTGTCCACCGCCGAAAGCTCCTTGCAAGGCCGGGTATTACATGGGATGGCTTGCTTTAAACGCCATTGCTTATGGTTTTAAACGGGGTACAGAGGCGGCGGCGGGGGTACAACATGAGTGAAGCCCAGGCCAGACGGCTTGCCGCCATGCTGACGGACAAGCAGCGCCGCGATTTTCTGAAACTGGCGCAGATCATCCAGGAGACCGAACACAAAAAGCCCGCCGCCGGTGGGCAGGAATAACACCCAAGGCTTTAGCGTCGCAGCAGTGCGGCGCTAAAACCGTTTTTAGGGCATTTGGAATAGGGTGGAATACGGTGGAGCCTGTTGCACCCAACAAAGAAAAACGCACCGCCAGAGGGGCGGGAACACATGGGCAGCCAGGAGGGGCAAGAATGGCAAAACGGAAAAAGACCATCATAGCCGGTCCCATCGTCAAGACCATCATTTACACAGCGCCGGAGCCGCAGGACGGGAAGCGGGCCAGGGCGGAAAAGTCCAAAATGACCTCCGCCGCCCAAAAGGCCATGAACGACAAGACCGCCCGGGGACGGCTGGAAATGCTGCTGGCGGCAAACTTTACCGGGCGGGACCTGTTCGTTACCCTTACATACCGTGACGCAGATCTACCCGACAGCCGGGCGGCGGCGGTGAAGCTGCTGCGGGCCTTTATCAAAGCCCTGCGGCAGCATCGGAAAGCCCGGGGCCAGGACCTCAAATATATATACACCACCGAAGAAAAGCACGGAGAAGCCCGTTTGCACCATCATCTGGTTATCAGCTCCACGGGGGCAGATATAGAGGTTATCCGCAGCCTGTGGCCCTATGCGGACGTAATCGACATGGAGTATATCGGCCAGCGGGATTATGAGACCTGGGCGCTCTACATGACCAAGGAGAGCGTCACAGGGCGGCCCGTGGGGGCGCAGATGTGGACCGGCAGCCGGAATCTGCAAAAGCCTGTGGTGAAGTCCTGCTATGTGCCAAATGACACCATGCTTGCCGTTCCCGTTGGCTGCCACATCATCGAGCGGGAAGAGCGTGTAACGGAGTTTGGAAGCTACTGCTATATCAAGTACCGGCTGCCCAGCCAGAGGCAGGGCGGCGGCCAGATCATAGAGCGCAGCCAGTTGGAAAAAGGCTATGGAGACGCCTTTTTACTTGCTTGTAATCAGATATAACTTTAGGAACAGGACCAGAGAAAAGGCCCGGGACCTCTTGAAAGCAGCTCAACCGCCCGGTAACATGAAAGCACACGGGGCGATTTTCGCGCGAGGCGCACGCGCGAGATGGCCCACACCGGAAAGGAGCGGCTTTTATGACCCAAACAGCCATTGTCCCATGCTTTTCCACGCCCTTGGGCGTGTTTATTTCCTGCCCTACCTGCAAGGCAAAACGGCTCATGCGGCTATACCCGGAGACATCGGGGACAGGCGTGGCCCTGTTCTGCCGTAGGTGCAAGCGTGAGCTCGTGGTGGATATTCAGCCGGGAACCGGCCCGGACCGTGTGACCCTGCGGGAAATCAACGCCGCAGCAGGTTGACAGGGCCTAACGTTTCGTTATCCCCCCTGCCTGGATGGCGGCGGCACAGACGGGCCAAGGACCGGGGGCAGAACCTTTTCCGACGGTGGGAGAGAGCGGCGGAGGGGGTAACTGGCAGGCCGCAGGGAATCACGCCCGCAGGACGCGCCCGCAAACGCCGCGCCTGCGTAAGCAGCGTTCAAACCGCGCATAAAACGAGGGCAAATTTCACAGCGGAGCAGGCACAGCAGCCGGGACGCTTGGGCGCATGGGCGCTCGCGCCTGCAGGTGCGGGGCTTCCTTGCAGCCCCTACCCCCAGGGTGGGGAAGTTCTGAGAGAGGCACACAAGACCGCAGGCCCCCATTCATGCGTGGCTTTTTCCCCACGGGAAAGTTTAAAAACGCCCGCATTGCCCCGCACAATAGGCGGCCCAAAATGGCGATAAATAAACGGCGTTTTTTACGGGAAGCTACGTACGCACGCAGGTGCTTGCGTGGGCGCAGCTGCGTGCGTGGGCGGGTGGTTCCTTGCCCCGCCCCCCAGCCTGGTAAAGTTTCGGGCATGGGTATGCAAGACCGCAGGCCCCCTCGAATGCGAAAAAAATTCCCCCATCAGGATTCTACGCTACCGCCGCCCTTGTGTCCGATTCGGACACCGGGGCCATATCCCCAGCAGGCCCCAGAAACCACCAGGGAGACCACAGAGGCCACCGCCGCCGGGCCGGTTCTGTCTGTCCTACCCCCTACCAGGAGGCCGCAGCGGGCCCCGGAAGCTGCCAAGGAGACCGCTGAGACCTCCGCCGCCGGGCCGGTTCTGTCTGCACTCCCCCCTGCCAGGAGGCCGCAGCAGGCCCCAGAAGCCACCAGGGAGACCACAGAGGCCACCGCCGCCGGGGCGGTTACTTTCAATGCCAGGAGGGACTATGAGCTATTGGAACAAGTGGTATCAACGTACGGCAGATGAAAGGATGGGCGCGGTGATCGCGCATAACTTCCTTGGCGGAAACCTCATTACCCTGCAATATGCAAACCCGGATCGTGTAACGGATCTGTTTGTAATCCGAAACTGGAAAGCATGGCTTGACCGCGCCAGAATATCAAACGGCGGGAATTTCAAGTTCATTGTGGGGCACGACTACGGGACGCCGGAGGCCCCGGCCATGGCGCACTATGTTTTTATAGACGTTGCTGCAGCAGAGTGCGAACGCATGGCATCAAACTGGGTCTGTGGGCCTGCATCAGTTACACACCTGGATGTACACACGCTGCATGATGTCCTGTCCGCCCTCTCAAACCGCCCCGTCATGCAGCGCAAAACCTCGCGGCCTCTGTGGGGATCGTCAAGAAAGGTACCGTGTGAAGTTCCGCCCAGCAAAACTGGGTAATGAGGGGCGGGACAGCCCCCAAATTTTCCCCTTATTTTTTCCCTTTAAGCCGTTCCAGACTGAAAATTGAAAAATCCACACAATACCATGGAACGGTTGAAAACAGGGAACAACGGACGGTGCAGAACATACCAGAAAAAGCGGCTAGTCAATTCGAGTCCTGTCTCCGCAACCA